>CAMNDA010000155.1 GCA_946534745.1 uncultured Verrucomicrobiota bacterium
GCGCGTCGTCGAGGACGGCGAGGGGCCGCTCGCGGAGGAGTTCGGGACGCTCCTGCACCAGACGCGCGTCGGCGTCCCGTTCGAGGAGGCGCTGCAGAACCTGGGCGAGCGCGTCGGCTCGGAGGACCTCTCTCTCGTCGTGATCTCCGTGGAGACCGCGCGCCGCACCGGCGGGAACCTCGCGGAGATCTTCGAGACGATCTCCGCCACCATCCGCGAGCGCATCCGCATCCGCAACCGCGTGCGGACCCTCACCGCGCAGGGGCGGATGCAGGGCGTCGTCCTCTCGCTGATGCCGATCGGCATCGGCGTCGCGCTGCACCTGCTGCAGCCCAACATGTTCGGCCCCTTCCTCCGCTCCTCCGCCGGCGTCGCGACCGTCGCCGCGGTCGCCGTCCTCCTCGCCCTCGGCGCCCTTTCGATCCGCCGGATCGTGAACATCGACATCTAGCATGAGCACCCCCCGATTCTCTCCCGGCTCGCGCGTCGGGAACCATTCGATCCGCAAGTTCCTCGGCAACGGCCCGCTCGGCGAGCGCTACGAGGTCTTCTACGGCTCCACCAACCACCTGCACTGCCTCACGGTCCCGCCCGAGGGCGTCGCCGACCCCGGCTACGCGGCCTACCTGAAGATGGCCGCGCCGCTCTTCCGCGAGCCCTGCCTCGACCACCCCTTCGCCGCGGGCGAGGACGGCGGCGTCCCCTGGCTCCGCTCGGAGCTCCCGCCCGGCGCGCCCGAGTGGGCGCTCGCCTCGCCCCTCGACCCCGACCTGCTCCCCAAGAGCGACCGCGGCGAGGCCACCTCGCGCGACGGCAAGCGCCGCTACCTGCTCGTCCCGACGCTCGCCGACCTCGTCAGGTCCGCCGGCCCCGACCTGGCGCAGAAGGACCGCGACCAGTTCCTCGGCGACGTCTTCCAGGGCCTCGCCGCGCTCCACGCCGCCGGCATCCCCTGCGGCCCGCTCCGCCCGTCGGAGATCGACCTCGACCGCTTCGCCCGCACCCGCTCCGCCGTCGCGCGCATCCGCTACTGGGGCGTCGTCGACGACGGCGGCCGCCCCCTCCCGCAGGTCCTCGCCGCCGACCTGAAGGGCGCCGCGGAGTTCGTCCTCGTCCTCGCCGCCGCGACGGGCGGGCGCCCCTCGCGCACCGACGCCGCGCTGCGCGACTTCGCCCGCTCGCTCGACGCCGGCGAGTTCCCGACCGCGGTCGAGGCGCGCGAGGCGCTCGAGAGGCTCTTCCGCGAGACGGGCTCCCCCTACTCCCGCCACCGCGACCCCGACGCCGCCCCGAAGCCCCGCTTCGTCCCGCCGGACCCCGCGCCCGCGCACGGCTCCGGCCCCTCGTCGTCCTCCACCGGCTCCTCCGCGCGCCGCCGCGCCTCGTCGCGCCGCGGCCCCTCCGGCCTCGAGCTCGTCTCCGCCGGCAGCGAGGTCGCGCGCCGGACCGTCCAGTTCCTCCGCGGCGTGTTCCTCCTGTTCGCCATCGTCGGCGTCGGCGTCGGCGTCTACTTCTATCTGCGCTGGTCCGACGAGCGCCGCCGCCTCGAGAACGCCATCGTCTCGGCCGACACCTACAACGCCGTCTCCGTCATCCCGCTCTCGCTCACCGAGGCGGCCGGCGCCGAGGCCTCGGGCCTCGACGGCCTCTTCGAGATGCCGCCCGACCTGCTGCAGGCCGAGGCCGAGGCCGGCAACGCCCTCGCCTCCGCGCGCCTCGCGCTCGAGTCCGTCCTCGGCGCCGCCCCCGGCGCACGCCGCGCCGCGGCGGACGCCGCCGCGCCCCGCCTCGCGCCGCTCCTGCCTGCCCTCGCCGAGGCCGGGAGGGACGACGTCTCCGCCGCCTACCTCCACGGCTACGCGACGCTCCTCGGCCTCGGCGCCCCCGCCGACCCCGCCGCGGCCTACCGCGAGCTGGACGACGCCGCCGCGCGCGGCTCCGCCCGCGCCGCGCTGCTGCTCGGCGACTGGTTCGCCTCCGAGGCTCCGCTCCCGCCCGGCCGCGAGGGCGGCCGCCTCGCGCGAGACCGCGAGGCGCTCGCGCGCTACCGCGCCGCCGGCGGCGAGCTCGCCGCGCCGACCCCGCTCTGGCGCGCCGCCGCCGACCGCATCGCCGCGGTCCTGCGCCGCGCCTCCGCGGCCTCGGACTTCGCCGGCGACTGGGGCGCTTGGCTCCGCTCCGCCGCGCTCTCGGGCCACATCCCGTCGATGGCCGTCCTGGCCGTCCCCGGCCCCTTCGCGCCGGCCACCCCGGCCGACTCGCTCGAATGGCTGCGCCGCATCGAGCGCTACCCCGGCGCGCTGCCCTGGGTCCGCGCGTGGGCGCAGACCCGCATGGCCGCGATGTTCGCCGAGGGCAGCGGCGTCCCGCGCTCCGACTCCTCCGCCCGCCTCTGGTACGAGCGCGCCGCCCAGGCCGGAAACCGCACCGCGATGCTCGCCGCCGCCGAGTTCTTCGCGTCCGGCCGCGGCCGCAACGACGGCCGCCCCGACCCCGTCGGCGCCGCCGACTGGCGCGCCAAGGCCGCCGAGGCCCCGCCCGAGCCGAACTTCGACCCCGCCCTCCTCCCCCTCTCCCTCGACTAGTTCTCCCCTCTCCGCCCCTCCGCACTCCTTCCTTTTTTCTTTTCAACTCGTTCAACCCTTCAACCTTTCAACCCCTTTCCTTCCCATGGCCCTCTCCCAAGGCTCCGCCTCCTTCCGCCTCTTCCAATTCGACGCCAAGCTCGACCCCGACGCCCTCCTCGAGGCCTGCGCCGCAGACGCCCTCCCGCCGCTCCCCCTCGCCGGCCTGCGCGAGACCGCGATCTCCGGCTGGTCCTCGCCGCGCTTCTTCACCGACGGCGAGATCAACGACGAGACCTGCCGCGCCGGCAAGTTCGTCCACCTCTCCCTCGTCAAGGCCGAGCGCAAGATCCCCAAGTCCCTCCTCAACGCCTACTGCCGCGCCGAGGAGGTCGCCCTCATGCGCGAGAAGGGCCTCGACAGCGTCAACCGCGCCACCCGCCAGCAGATCAAGGAGGAGGTCGCCAAGCAGCTTCTGCCCAAGATGCAGCCCACGCTCAAGGGGATCGACCTCGCGATCGACCTGGAGCGGTCGCTCCTCTACACCGACGCCAAGTCCGACAAGCAGGTCGACGCCCTCGCGGAGGCGTTCGCGCGCGCCGCGCACACGGCCCTCGTCCCGCTCGACGCCGCCGGCGCCGCCCTCCGCCGCCACAACGTCCGCACCGACGAGCTCGCTCCCGCCTCCTTCACGCCGGAGGACAACGGCGACTTCGTCGTGAACGACCCGGGCCTCGACTTCCTCACCTGGCTCTTCTGGCGCTTCCAGACCGGGAAGGGCTCGTTCGAGCTGCCCGGCGCCGGCTCGCCGCACGCGGAGATCGTGCTCGACGGCCCCGTCTCCCTCGTCCTCGAGGCGCAGGGCGCGTTCCACACGTCCCTCAGCCACGGCACGCCGCTCCTGAGCCGCGAATTCAAGACCGCCCTCCTCGGCGGCAAGAAGATCTCGTCCGTGAAGATGCTCCTCACGATCGGCGGCGAGACCTGGACCGCGGGCGTCTCGGCGCCGTCGTTCGCCTTCACCGGGATCAAGCTCCCGCCGACCGACAAGAACCGCGACCCCAGCGCGACCTTCCTCGACCGGATGCGCCTGCTGCAGCAGCTCTCGGACTCCTTCTTCGCGCTCTACGGCGCGTTTCTCGCCGTGCGCGCGGACGCCGCCGCGTGGCGCCGCGACCTCGCCGCCATCGCGAAGTGGATGCCGGCGCTCGAGGTCAAGGCGTAGCGACCGGCGGCCGCGGGGCCGCGGGCCCTACCGGATCCCGCTCGTCACGCTCAGCACCGCCTGCATGATCGCCATGGCGATGAAGCCGACGACGGCCGCCACGGCGAAGATCATGATTGGCTCGAGCGCCGTCGTGAAGACGAGGATGTTCTTCTCGAGCTGGCTCTCGTAGCGCTTGGCCACGTGCTCGAGCGCGGACGGCATGTCGCCCGTCCGCTCGCCGACCGCCAGCAGGTCGATCACCATCGGCGGGAAGACGCCGCCCTGCTCGAGCGGGCCGGAGATCGTGGTGCCGTCCGTCACGCGCTCGCGCGCCTTGCGCAGCTCCGCGCCGACGACCTCGTTGCCGACCGTCTCGCTCGTGAGGTCGAGCGCGCGCAGGATCGGGACGCCGTTGCGCAGCAGCGACTCCAGCGTGCTGGCGAAGTTCGCGTAGACCGCGCTCGCGACGATGCCCTTCACGAGCGGCGCCCGGAGCTTGAAGCCGTCCCACGCGAGGCGCCCGGCCTTCGTCGCGGTCCAGCGGCGGAACGCGAAGACGCCGCCGGCGATCGCGAGGACCACGGCGGGCCACCACGCCTTGAACCAGTCGTTCGCGCCGAGCAGCAGCTTCGTCGCGGGCGGCAGCCCCTCGGGCCCGATCTGGTCGAAGACGAGCTTGAACTTCGGCAGGATGTAGGTCATCGCGAAGATCGCGACGCCGACGCCCATGCACAGCACGATGATCGGGTAGACCATCGCGGAGGAGATCTTGGAGCGCATCGCTCGCTCGCGCTCGTCGTGCGCGGCGAGGCGGCGCAGGACGTCGACCATCGCGCCGCTCGCCTCGCCCGCGCGGACCATGTTCACGTAGACGGGCGTGAAGACCTTGGGGTAGCCGGCGAGCGCGTCGGAGAAGGACTTGCCGCCGACGATGTCGTCGCGCAGCGCGGCGACGACGGCCGCCGGCCCGCCCGCACCGCCGCCGCGCCGGGCGAGGGCGTTGAGGGCGTCGCCGAGCGTCATGCCGCCGTCGAGGAGGTCCGCCAATTCGCCCGTGAAGAGCAGGCGCTCGCGCGGATCCATCCCGGCGGGCTTCGAGAACGAGAGGGAGAGCCCGCCGCCGCCCTTCGAGCCGGAGGCCGCCCTCGCGCCGCCCTTCGCGGGCTTCGCGGACGCGCCGCCGGAGCCGGACTCGACCCGCAGCGGCAGCAGCCCGAGGCGCGAGACGGCCGCGAGCGCGCCGCGGCGGTCGGCCGCGTCGACGGTCCCGGAGACGGTCTTCCCGTCGCGGCTCTTGGCCTGGTAGGAGAATTGCGGCATGTCTGGTCGCGGATGCTACCAGAATCCGGGGGGGATGGCAACCGTCCTTGCCGCGTCGGAGGGCTTGTGGTAGGATGCCCGCGAATGTCGCGCGAACCCCTCCGGAACCGCCTCCTCGCGCGCGCCGCGGCATCCCGCCGCCGGCGCGCG
>CAMNDA010000156.1 GCA_946534745.1 uncultured Verrucomicrobiota bacterium
CGCCGCCTCCGGCTCCGAGGTCGCCAACGCGAAGAGCTCCTTCACCGACGACGACTTCTTCAAGGCCGTGATGGTGCTGCGCCTCGCGGTGCCCTACACCGGGCTCATCGTCACCGCGCGCGAGACGAAGGAGCTGCGCGACCGCTGCCTGCGCATCGGCTGCACGCAGATGGACGCCGGCACGCGCATCGACATCGGCGGCTACTCCGCCGGGAATAGCGGCCAGAAGATCGACGAGCAGCAGTTCATGCTCGGCGACTCCCGCTCGCTCGAGCAGATGATCGTCGACCTCGCGAGGCAGGGCGTCATCACGAGCTTCTGCACGGCGGGCTACCGCTGCGGCCGCACCGGCGGCTGCATCATGGACGCCCTGAAGACCGGCAAGGAGGGCACCTTCTGCAAGATCAACGCGGTGCTCACCTTCCGCGAGTGGCTCGACGACTTCGCCTCGCCCGAGAGCATCGCCGTCTGCACGCCGCTCATCGAGCGGGAGCTCGCCGCGATCGCGGAGCAGTATCCCGTCTTCTACCCGCAGGTGAAGAAGCGCTACGACCGCATCTGCGCCGGCGAGCGCGACCTCTATTTCTAATCCGCAAGTCCTCGGCGGTCGCGGCCTCCGCCGCGTCCGCCGAGGGCGTTGAATCGCCGCGCTCCGCGCGGCAGGGATCCTGCGGCTAGCGTTCCGCGGCCATATTGCCGACGGCGGAAAAAGAACTCTCCTCCGGAGCGGCGCCGCCGGCGCGAAGGGCGGCCGTGCGGAACGTGGCGCTTCGCTCGTCGCGGTTGAAGAACGGAAGTCCGACGAGGATCGTGTCCTTCCACTCCGACCACCGCGGCGCCGCGACGGCGTTTCGTTCGATGTGTTCGAGGAACGTCTCCTTCCACGCGTCCGTTTCGAGCAGGTGCGTTCCCTTCGGCTCGACGAAAATCTGCCGCGTTTCCCAGCGGTCGCTTTTCTTCTTCCGCAGAAAGAGGACGAAGTCTGGTTCGAACCGTTCTCCGCCGTCGAAGGTGAAGAGAGGCATCTGCCGCTCGTTGCGGACGAGCCGGATGTCGTCGTAGAGAGGTTCGTAAGAAGGCAGGATCCGCTCCGCGAAGTATTTGACGAATGCCTTCTCCTCGGTCGTTCCGAAGTTGTCGTCGTAGGCGTACCAGTCCTTGTCGGAGAGGTCGTAGCGGAGCGCCGGCGGCAGCGACGGGTCGTTCTGCGACGTCCCTTCGCCCTCATCCTTGACCTCGGCCAGGAGCCGCGTCTTGTCGGTGAACACTTCGCGGACCGGCCGGTCCGTGAATTCGCGCGAACCCTCCCACGTTTCGCGCAGCTTCGCCGCGTAGTCCGCCACGGGCGCGAGCGCCGCGCGGCATGCCTCAAGCGTTTCCTCCGCGCCGCGTTCCTCCCGCCCGCTCTCGACGCGGGCGCGGATCGATCCGCACCAGTCCGGCCCCGACAGGAACTCCCGCATCGACCGCAACGCCGGCCATCGTTCCTTGAGCCGGTCGAACCGCAGCGCCGGAAACTCCCTCGCCGCCTTGTGCAGGATCGACCACGACCCTTCCGCCGCCGCGCCGGCGAGCGTGAATTCGTGCATCCACGTCCGGCCGGCCGCCACGACCGTCGTGCCGCCGCCAAGCATCGCGCCCACGGCCGCGCGCCGCGGCTCGAACCGGATGTCCGCCTCGCCGCATCGCAGCGACGGCGGCAGCCCCTCCGGGTCGTCCGGCGCCTTCGGGACGCGCCGGTTCGCGAACACCACGCCGAACTTGTAGAAGTCGCTCGCCCGGAAGGAGTCCTTGAGCCGGTATTTCACCTCGATCCGCCGTTCCGGGACGATGCCGCTCTCGCGTAGCGCCGTCTGCAGCTCCGTGAAATACCGCGGGTTGAACTGGCAGTGGTAGAGGAGCGTCTCGCAGACGCGCAGCGGGTTCGCGGTGTCGCCGTCGAACTTCCGCCGCCCGCGCTCCTGCCCCTCCGCGGTCGCGAACGGCCAGTAGCGCGCGCCTCGGCCGACGAGCTGTGCCTCGGCCGTCGTGTCCTTGCCGACCTTACCCTTGCCCGCGTCACGCGTTTCGTAGAGACGCACGATGTCGAAGAGGTTCAGCACGTCCCACCCCTCGTCGAGCTTCTTCACCTCGAAGACGGCGCGATAGGGGTTGTCCGGGCTTTCGAGCGTGTTGAGCAGAAGCTGCCGCTCTTCCGCCTCCCGGTCGTCGTTCGCGCTGATGCAACGCTCCGGCCCGAACGCGACGCGCAGCTCTCCCGCGAGGTCGTCCGGAGAAAGCCCCTTCGCGGCGAAGTAGTCCGCCATCGCGCCCACGCCGTCGATCTCCCGCCGCGCGAGCAGCGGCGCGAGATCGGCGCCGGAGAGGCGCGACACGAGCGTCCCGAACGATTCGAAAAACGCCTTGCTTTCGGCGATCGTCTTGCTCTTGAAGAGGACGACCGGCTTCACGTCCAGCCGATGGTCCGCGAAGAGCTTGAGCCTCCACTGGCTGAAGAGCAGCGCCAGCAGCGACCGCTCCTCGCGCGCCAGGTCCGCTCGGACCGCCGAGACCTCCTTGCTCCACCGCTCCTCGCGGAACTTCGCGAGCGGGTAGTCGAAGACGATCTTGTCCTCGTATTTGGCGCGGATCGCCGGATCCTTCAGGTTGCACGTCGCCGTGAACTCCAGCAGCACGTTGTCCGGCCGCGCCCCGTGGATGCGCCGCACCGTCTGCTCCCAGCTTACCGTCCCCTCGTCCGCCTTGCCGCCGCGCTTCGTTTCCGCCGACAGATGGTGCGCCTCGTCCGAGAGCAGCACGACCGGCGTCTCCGCGAAGTCCTCGAACGTCGGCGCGCCCTCCTTGTGGAACCACATGTCGTGGTGCAGCCCCTGCACCGTCTTGAAGCACAGGTTCACCGCGTCCGGGTCCGCGCCCTGGAAATTCTCCACGCGCCGGACGCGGACCGTCTCCCCGCCCATCCGGATCGCCGGCGCGAACAGGTACTTGGAGCTTCCCGGATCGAGGAAGTTCGCCTCCGTCTTCTTCACGATGTTGTCGAGGTTCACGAAGAAGAGGAAGTTGCGGTGGCCCTTCCGGTAGAGGTAGAGCACCAGCGCCGCCATCACCAGCGTCTTGCCGCTCCCCGTCGCCATATGGAAGAGCGCCTGCGCCGGCTTCCGCCGGAGCCGTTCGTTCTCGAAATACGTGGCGAAGTTCCGCAGCGCCGCGACCTGGTAGTCGCGCAGCGGACGCGACGCGCACAGGTTCTCCGCCACCTCGCGCGGCAGTTCGCGCCATGCGTCCGGCGCGAGGTCCTTCAGCGTTTCGATCTGCTCGAAGAGGAACGCCATGGCCTACTCCCCGTAGAACGACCGCGTGAACGCCTTGTCAGCGTCCGAAAGACCCGACTCCGCGTCGTCGGCGTCCGACCGGTTCACGTAGAGCATGTTCGCGTCCAGCAGGTCGAAGAGAACCTTCCGCTTCTCCTCCGTCGGTAGCGCCGCGAACTCCGGGCCGTAATCCTTCACCTCCGCCGTCCACACCCGGTGGCTCGCGTAGCCCGTGTCGAGAATCTTCCACAGCAGCGCCGTCAGCGCCGCGTCATCCGCCGCCTTCGCGATTTCCTCCACGAATACGGCGTTGCATTTGGCGAGTTCGCACGAGACGAACGAACCGCCGCCCGTCCAACCTGCAATTTTGGAGACGCCCGCGGCGTCTCCGGCGATTGTTTTCTTCAAGCGGTTCTCAATGATCTCGATTTGATCGTCCATTTGCTCGCACAGAATGAACCGACGTCCGGTTTTTAGCGCGGTCGCTCCCGTCGTTCCCGTCCCGGCGTGGAAATCGACGACAAGATCTCCCGGATCAGTGGTCATGTCGAGAATCCGTTTGAGCAAAGATTCCGGCTTCTGACCGCCCTTGAACGCTTTGATGACCTCGACATCGGCTTTGCTCCCCTCTTTGTAAGCCCGAGGGTCTGCGTAAACCTGCTGGATGTCGGTCCATACGGTGGAAAGAGGAATGCCCTTGCTTTCGTCCAGATACTGACGCACCCAAATTGTTTCTCCATTTTCATCTCGTCCGCGTTGCCGACGTTGGTAACGACGGCCGTTTTCGTCCGTGAATTTGAACCAATCGTCAATGTATTTCTGGCTGTAGGGAATGTAGACGCGATTTTGTTTTCGGGCATTGTAGTCCTTCGCATAGTGGAGCAGATAGTCGTGCACGTTCACGGGTTTCGGTGTGGCGGCGCGCCCGCCGGATGGCGATCCATAGGCCCAGATGATTTCTTCTACGAAGTTCTCTTTGCGGAACACTTCATCGCAAAGGACTTTCAAATAGTGTGATTGATTGATGTCGATGTGAATGAAGATGTTGCCGTCTTGCGAAAGAAGCTGCTTCGCCAGTTCAAGACGGTTTCGCATGAAAACGAGCCAAGTCGAACGCGAGAAACTGTCGTTGTAGTTGAACGAATCGTTTCCGGTGTTGAACGGCGGGTCGATGTAGATCAGCTTGACCTTGCCTTCGTAGCGCGGGAGGAGGGATGCGAGGGCGAGGAGGTTGTTGCCCTTGAGGACGAGGTTGTCCGCGGCGGGGTCGAAGGACGTGGCGGGGTGCGCGCCGTCCTTGTCGTGGCGGACGGCATTGGAGAGCGCCTTCGGATCGAGCAGGCGGTCGACCTCGTCCGGCGCGAGCGTGCGGTTGTAGAAGACCTCGCTGCGCTTCTGGTCCTCCTTCGTCTGCCCGCCTTCGAGCACACAGTCCTTGTAGGGAAACGAAAGGACGACGTCGCCAGACGACGCGAGGAACTCGCCGCGCGCGTCCGTGAGGCCGATCCGGTTCTTGAAGCGGGTGAAGGAATCCGGCAGGAACGCGCGGTTCTCCACGACCCAGCCGAACGCGGTCTTGTCGAAGACGGCGGTTCCGTCCACGTCCGCGAAGAAGCGCTTCTTAGCCTCCGCATCCGACAGCAGCAATCGAAGGAGTCCCGGATCGAGCGTCGCCGCCGCCTCGGCGACCTTGTTGCGCAGGAGCCGCCCGTCCTCGGCGACATACGCCTTGTTCGTCTTGAGAAGCGCTTCGAGGTGTTCGAAGAAGTTCGGTTGCATGGTTCCCGCCGGGGCTTGTGGCGGGGTGCGGCCCGAAAGAAGGGGGCGTGTATCTCCGCCGTGTTCTCCCTGGAGGCCTACCACAGCCTTGAAGGAAACATGGTCGGGGAAAACACGCCCTGCGCGGGCGCGTTTCTCCGAACACGTCGTCCTTCATGAAAAGTGGTAGTTCCCAGGGAACGATCGTGTTCGCGAAACGCGAACGGTTAAATTGTTCTGCCCGAACGCTTTCGCGCTCGAACGGCGGCAAGTCTAGCAGACCTCGCCTCGGAAGTCACGCGAAAAGAGCGGAGCAAAGAACCGACGGACCCCGCCACGCGGCCGCGTGGCGGGGTCCTCGTGAATCGGTGACAATGTAGCTTCGTGGGGTGAAGAGTGGTTACGGCGACGGAGGCGGGGCGGACTCCTCGGGCTTGTCGTAGGCCGCGCCGCTTTCGGCGACGGAAAGAGGCGGGACGGAGACGTCGGGATAGGCGATCGGCTGGCCGTGGTCGAAGAGCCACTCGGGGGCGACATCCAGTTCGCCGTCCAGCCACGTCAGGACGCCGTGGTCGAGCGCAAAGCTTCGGAGGGTTTCCGGATTGCCGAGCGGCGCGAGGGCGGGAACGGAAAAAAGAGGCGACACGTCGACGTCGCGGACGTCGCCGTTGTTGAATCCAACACGCAGACGCGAGTCCCCGACCGCTCGGCAGAAGACGACTTTGAGGACCGGTGCCATGTCGTCGGGATAGCAGATTCCATTCTTGACGATCATTCTGCTCCCTCCTACGACAGCGGGGCGATTTTCCCGGGCGGTTCGTTGCGAACCGCCTTGTTCCAGGCCGCGTAGAGTTCCTCCTCGTGGATGGCGAGCCACGCGGAAAGGATGCGCATCTGCTTGACTGGCAGCGATCCGGCCAGCAGTTCCCCGTCGATGCCGACCGAAGCCTCGTGTTCCGCGAAGAAGACGTGGACGTGGGGCTTGTTGTGCTGCCGGTCGTCGGCATACAACATCTTGATGACGATGTTGAAGAAGCGAGAAAGCTCGGGCATGGCGGATGCGTATGTGGCGAAGTCTACCACACGGCCGCGCGCGGGGCAAGCGGACGCGAAAACCGGACCGCGGCCCGCGGCCGGACGGGCGGGGGTGCAAGACGGTTTGCCTTTCGCGCGGGATGTGGTAGACTCCGCGCCGTTTTCCGCCGCACCGGCGGCGCGAACGAGGAAAGAGACAGAGCATGGAACACGTCATCGACACGATCAAGGCACGCGGCCTCTTCGACAACTGGACCGACCCCGGCGTCTACGACCTGCTGAAGACCCCGCAGACCGTCTACGGCGGCTTCGACCCCTCGGCCGACAGCCTCCAGGCCGGCAACCTCGTCGCCATCATGAACCTGTGCCACTACCAGCGCGCCGGCCACCGCGTCCTCGCGCTCGTCGGCGGCGCGACCGGCCTCATCGGCGACCCCTCGGGCAAGACCAGCGAGCGCCAGCTCCAGACCGCCGAGACGATCGCGCACAACGCCGAGTGCATCAAGGCGCAGCTCGAGCGCTTCATCGACTTCGGGCCGGGCGATCATCAGGCCGTGCTCGTGAACAACCTCGACTGGCTCGGCAAGTTCACGTTCATCGACTACCTGCGCGACGTCGGCCGCTACTTCCGCATGGGCACCATGCTCAACAAGGAGAGCGTCCGCGCGCGGCTCGAGTCGCCGAACGGCATGTCGTTCACCGAGTTCTGCTACCAGACGATGCAGGGCTACGACTTCCTGCACCTCTACGACACCTACGGCTGCCGCATCGAGGTGGGCGGCTCCGACCAGTGGGGCAACATCACCGCCGGCACGGACCTGCTGCACTACCAGCGCGGCGTCTCGTGCTACGGCGTCACGATCCCGCTCATCAAGGACTCGGCCGGCAAGAAGTTCGGCAAGAGCGAGGGCAACGCGATGTACCTCGACGCGAAGAAGACGAGCTGCTACCAGTTCTACCAGTTCTTCCTCCGCAGCGAGGACTCGGTCGTCGTGCGCTACCTCAAGGCGTTCACGTTCCTCCCGATCGACGAGATCGCGCAGCTGGAGGAATCCGTGAGGACCGCGCCCGAGAAGCGCGAGGCGCAGCGCGTGCTCGCGGAGGACGTCGTCCGCCGCGTCCACGGCGACGAGGGCCTCGCCCAGGCGCAGCGCGCCACGCAGGCGCTCTTCGGCGGGTCGCTCAAGGGCCTCTCCGCGGCCGAGCTCCTGCCGATCTTCCAGGACGCGCCCAGCGCGGAGCTGCCGGCGGCGGACGTCGTCGGGCAGCCGG
>CAMNDA010000157.1 GCA_946534745.1 uncultured Verrucomicrobiota bacterium
CCTGCATGCGCTCGACGGAGACGTCCGCGAGCGAGTCGTGCGAATAGGCCGAGGCGTTGTTCACGAGGACGTCGACCCAGCCGGCGAGCTCCCACGCCGTCCGCATCGTGACGGCGGGCTCGTAGACGTTGGAGAAGTCGCCGCAGACGCACCAGGCCTGGCGGCCGAGCGCGCGGATCTCGCTCGCGAGGGCGTCGGCCTCCTCGCGCGAGTCGCGGTAGTGCAGGACGACGTCGCAGCCCTCGCGTGCGAGGGCGAGCGCGATTTCGCGGCCGAGGCGCCGGGCCCCGCCGGTGACGAGGGCGACCTTGTCGAGAAGTGTCATGCCGCGGATTATACGCCCCGCGGCGCGCGCCCGCAAGCGCCGCGCCGCGTGCGAGCGCGCGTTGCGCGAACGGCGGGGGATGTGCTAGAATGCGCGACTTTCCGACCAACCCGCCAACCGCAGGCCACACCATGCGCATCCTCACCGGCATCCAGCCCTCCGGCCGCCTCCACCTCGGCAACTACCTCGGCGCCATGCGGCAGTGCGTCGAGCTGCAGAAGAAGGCCGACGACTGCTTCTACTTCATCGCCGACTACCACGCCCTCACCACCGTCTCCGACCCCCAGGCGCTGCGCGACTCCATCCACGGCGTCGCCCTCGACTTCCTCTCCGCCGGCCTCGACCCGGAGAAGGTCGTCTTCTTCCGCCAGAGCGACGTCCCGGAGGTCCAGGAGCTCTCGTGGCTGCTCTCCATCGTGACGCCGATGGCCCGCCTCGAGCTCGCCCACTCCTACAAGGACAAGCTCGCCCACGGCAAGGAGGCCACCCACGCGCTCTTCACCTACCCGGTCCTCATGGCCGCGGACATCCTCCTCTACCAGAGCGACCTCGTGCCGGTCGGCAAGGACCAGAAGCAGCACCTCGAGATCACCCGCGACCTCGCGGCGAAGTTCAACCAGAAGTTCGGCGAGGTCTTCAAGATGCCGGACGGCTACATCCCCGACTCGGTCGCGACGGTCCCCGGCACGGACGGCCAGAAGATGTCCAAGTCCTACGGCAACACCATCCCGCTCGCGGGGACGCCGAAGGAGATCAAGAAGGCCATCATGGGGATCGTCACCGACTCGGCCCCGGTCGAGGCGAAGAAGGACCCCGAGACGAACAACGTCTACAAGATCTACAAGCTCCTCGCGACGCCCGAGCAGGCCGCGGAGATGGCGGAGCGGTTCCGCGCCGGCGGCTACGGCTACGGCGACGCCAAGAAGGAGCTGCTGCGCGTCTACGAGGAGGTCCTCGCCCCGTTCCGCGAGCGCCGCGCGCACTTCGAGGCGCACCCGGACGAGGTGCGCGACATCCTCGCCTCCGGCGCCGCGAAGGCCCGCGTCGAGGCGCGCCGGACGCTCGGCGCCGCCCGCCGCGCGGTGGGCCTGGACTAACGACACCCCGCCACGCCATGCTCCAGCTCCAGCCCGACGACTACAAGGTCGACCTCGAGGTCTTCGAGGGTCCGCTCGACCTGCTGCTCTACCTCATCCGCAAGGACGAGGTGGACATCTACGACATCCCCATCGCCCGCATCGCCGACGAGTACGCCGCCTACCTCGAGACGATGCAGATGCTCGACCTGAACCTCGCGGGCGAGTTCCTCGTGATGGCGGCGACGCTCTCCTACATCAAGAGCCGCATGCTCCTCCCGGCCGACGAGCGCCCGGAGGAGGAGGCCGGCGCCGAGGGCGAGGAGGGCAAGGACCCGCGCTGGGACCTCGTGCGGCAGCTGCTCGACTACAAGAAGTTCAAGGACGCCGCCAGCTCCCTCCTGGAGCTCGAGCGCCGCCAGCAGAACATGTTCGGCACCGCCGGCGCGCCGCTCCTGCCCGACAGCGCACGGGAGAAGGACGCCCGCTCGCTCGGCGACATCGGCATCTTCGACCTCATCAAGGCCTTCCACGAGGTCCTCGAGCGCGCGCCCGTCGAGCCCATCGGCGAGATCGAGCCCATCCGCTGGCGCGTCTCGGACAAGATCGACGAGATCCTCCGCGTCGCGTCCGCGAAGGGCCGCGTCGGCTTCTCCTCGCTCTTCACCCCGCAGTCCCCGCGCGGCGAGATCATCGTCACCTTCCTCGCGCTGCTGGAGCTGCTGCGACTGCGCCAGATCGTCGCGTCGCAGGACGCGGCCTTCGGCGAGATCGTCCTCTCCCCGCACCGCGAGGGGGACCCCGCCACGGCGGAGTCCCGGCCCGTCATCGGAGGCGCCGACCATGTGGAATAGCGAGACCGACCGCGACGTGGAGCTGCGCGCGATCGTCGGCGCGCTCGTCCTCGGCGCCGACCACCCGCTCACGCCCGCGGAGATCCACAGGATCGTCGAGGACGTCGAGGCCGCGCGCCGCGCGCAGGCGGCCGACGCGCCGGACGTCACCGACGCCGAGCTCGTCGCCGCGCAGGCCGAGGAGGACGTCGCCGCCGGCCGCACCACCGGCGCCATCCCGAAGGCCGAGGCGGAGGCCGCCATCGCCGCCGCCCGCGCCGCGCGCGAGGCGCGCGACCGCGAGGCCGCCGCCACGCCCGCCGCCAAGA
>CAMNDA010000158.1 GCA_946534745.1 uncultured Verrucomicrobiota bacterium
CTCGCCCCCGAAGACATCGCACAACGTTCGGACCTCCGCGCGCTCTACGAAAGCGCGTTTCCGGACGAGGAGCGGATTCCGTGGGACGACCTGCTGCGGCTCGTCCGCGAGATGCCGCTGGAGTTCGCGGAATACCGCGACGGGGAGGAGCTGCTGGGGCTCACCATCGTGTATCCGCGGCCGCGGCTCTCGTGGTTCTGGTACTTCGCCGTACCGGAGCAGAGGCGCGGGCGCGGCATCGGGCAGCGCATCCTCTCCGCGCTCCTCGCGCGCTACGAGGGGCGGTCCGCCGTCCTCGACATGGAGGACCCCGCGCAACCCGGCGCGCCCAACCCGGAGCAGCGCCGCCGCCGCGCGGCCTTCTACCGGCGCAACGGCTTCCGCGAGACCGGCGTCGGCAAGACCTTCGGCCCCGTCGCGATGACCATCCTCCTGCGCGGAGACGACACCTTCGCGATGTCCGACTACGACACCCTCCTCTCCGAAATCTTCCGCTTCTGGAAACCGAAGGCATGAAAGCACTCCTCCCCCTCTCGATGATGGTCCTCGGCAACGTCTTCATGACGACCGCGTGGTACTGGCACCTGCGCCGCGGCGCCGCGGACGGCAAGCCGCTGCTGCTCATCGTCCTGATGAGCTGGGGCATCGCGCTCCTGGAATACCTCATCATGGTGCCGGCCAACCGCCTGGGCGCGGCGGCGGGGCTCTCCGTGGCGCAGCTCAAGGTCGCGCAGGAGGTGATCACGCTCCTCGTGTTCGTCCCCTTCGCCTACTTCGTCCTGGGCGAGAAGCTCCGGCTCGACTACCTCTGGGCGTTCTTCTGCCTCGTCGGCGCCGTCTACTTCGTCAACCGCGCAAAGTTCTGATTCTCTGCCCCCCGCGGCCCCGCCCTCCCGGCAACACCGTTTTCCGCTTCGGAAGCCCTCCCATATCTATTAAGGGGACAGACCCCTTTATTCCGCCATAATTCCGGATGGAAAATGTCGCCTGCCAGGCGACATTTTCTCGGGGGCGTTATGGCAGTCTTGGGATCCAGGCCGACGGAATGGGTCCTTCGGCCGCCCTACACCCCAAAAGAAACGGAGTCAACGATGAAACACGAACGGACAGGCGGAACACCGGCGATGGAACGTCCGAGGACGAAACGGAAGGCGCCATTGCGTCCGAAGGCGGAACCTGCGGGAACGCCCAAGAGCGACGCACGCCCTGCGACGGCCGCGGAGCCGGTCCACTCCCCCTGCGCGATCCTGGTCCGGGAGGACGCGCGCGCGATGCGAATGATCGAATGCGCGTTCGACGGGATCCCCTCCTTCATGCTACGGCTGCTCCGGGCCTGCTACCGGACGCGCGACGAGGCGCTCGCGCTCGTCCGCGCCGGCGACATGGTCTCGATCGACTTCTGCCTCGACTTCTGCGAACCGCGCGAGGCCGCGGACGGCACCTTCGGCACGAGCCGCGCCGTCCCCTACCGGACGGACGCCGTCCTCGCCGCGGCCGTCGGCTGCGGGCACGTCTACGTGTTCGACGACGAAGCGCGCCGCTGGCACGTCTGGACCTGCGACGGCTGGCGCGTGGACGAGGATCCCGCCGCACCCGATCTCGCGGACATGATCGAGCACCTCCGCGACCGTTCGGAGGACTTCGGCGGCGCGGACGGCCTCCCGTTCTAGCGGATCCCGGTCCCCGGGTCGAGAAGCGCGTCGAGCGACGCACGTTCCGACAGGAGGGGGCGGCGCGAGGCGCGCCCGGGCGCCGCGGCGTCCGCGGCGGAAAGGACGTCGACTCGGCGCCTCGCCGCCGCGTCGAGCGCGGCGACGCGCGCGAGCAAGACGCGCGCCTGCGCCTCTCGCGCGGCCGTGGACGAGCCGGCGAGAAAGCATTCCCACACCACGAGGAGCTTCCATCCGGCGTCCAGCAGCTCGCGGACGTGCCTCGCGTCGCGCGACGCGTTGCGGCGCAGCTTCGCGACCCACCACGCATGGCGCGAATGGGGAATCGTCGCGGATCGGCATCCCGGGTGGTGGTGCCAGAAGCAGCCGCGCACCTCGATCGCCAGGCCGCGGGCGCGCAGGACGACGTCCGGCCGCCCGGGGAGGTCCCCGCAGTGCAGCCCGTAGCGGTATCCCTCGCGGTGCAGCACGGCGCGCACGAACATCTCCGGCCTCGTGTCGACGCTGCGGATGCGCGACATGAGCCAGCTGCGGTGTTCGGGCGTGAGAGTGTCCATGCGGCCCCCGGGGCTACGCCTCGCCGCCGCGGGCGCGGCGCGCGCAGAGGCTGGCGAACAGCGCGCCGCTCACGTTGTGCCACACGCTGAAGAGCGCGCCCGGCACGGCCGCGAGCGGCATCGCCGCGAAGTGAACGGTCGCGAGCGAGACGGCAAGGCCGGAGTTCTGCATGCCGACCTCGATCGCGAGCGTGCGGCGGCGGGCCGCGTCCATGCGGAAGAGCCGGCCCGCGCACCAGCCCAGGGCCATCCCCAGGGCGTTGTGCAGCACGACCGCCAGCGCGGCGAGCGCGGCGGAGTCGCGGATCCGGGCGGCGCTGGCGGCGACTACGGCCGCGACGATGACCGCGACCACGACGGAGGAGAACGCCGGCATCGCGCAGCGGATGCGCGAGGCGAAGCGCGGCAGCAGCTCGTTCACGGCCACGCCGACGACGACCGGTGCAATGACGATCTTGACGATCGAGAGGAACATCGCGGCGGCGTCCACCTCGATCGTCGCGCCGGCGAGGGTCAGCACGATCGCGGGCGTCGCGAGCGGCGCGAGCAGGGTCGAGCAGGCGGTCATCGTCACCGACAGCGCCACGTCGCCCCTTGCGAGATAGGCGATCACGTTCGAGGCCGTCCCGCCGGGACAGGCGCCGACGAGCACCACGCCCAGCGCGATCTCGTCCGGAAGGCCGAGCGCCCGTACGATCGCCCAGGCCGCGAGCGGCATGAAGAGGAACTGCGCCGCGACGCCGACCGCGACATCGCGCGGCCGCCGCAGCACGAGCGCGAAGTCGCGCCCCCGCAGCGAGAGCCCCATCCCGAACATCACGACGCCGAGGAGCCACGGCACGCATTTCGTGGGGATCGCGGCCTTCGTCTGCTCCGGCCACGCCATCGCCGCCGCGCCGGCGAGCAGCACCAGCGCCGCCATCCCGTGCGAGACCGCGTCCAGCACGGTTCCGGCAATCGAATGTTTCTCCGCAGTGCTATTCATCAGCTAGCATCCCTCACGCCAGCCGCGGACGAAAGCCCAATGAACTCGCACTGGTCGAAAAGCCCTTCCGCCCTTCGACGCACGCGCGGCGGCAGACACCCCGCCACGCGGAGGAGGAATCGTTCGCCGCCGAGCGCGCCGCCGTGCAGGAACCCCGCCACGCGGCGCCGCAGCAGCCCGCGCATCGTCTTCGGAGGCATCATCCGCCCCCTCTCGTCCCGCTCGACGACCTCGTCGGCGACATTCTCCTCCTGAAAAGACTCGGACTCCTTCTCGCCATCCTGCGCGGACGAGGATGCGCCCACGGAGGACGGCACCTTCCCCTCGATCGCACTAGCGCACGCCTCCCGCGCCTGATCCCATGAGGAATCCTCCGCGCGATAGGCTCGCGAGACGAGCGCGCGGAGGCCGTCCTGCGCCGCGAAGTCGCCGCGGCACGCGGCGCCGTAGCCGGCGTTCCGGGCATCCTCCGGCGCGTCGGTCATCGCCGCGCGTACAGGATTGAGGTGGATGTAGCCCGCCACGGTCATCAGCGCACGGAACGAGCCCTCCAGAAGAATGCTCTTGAAGCGGCCCTCCCAGATCGTCCCGGTGTTCTCGTGGCGCCTGTTGTAATCCTGCGTGTAGGTCTCCTTGAACGTCTTGCAGAACTGGGAGAGGTCGTACATCCGCGCACGCATGCGATCCCTCTCGTCCGCGACCCGCATCTCCTGGCCCTTCTTCGTCCACTTCTCCCACTTCTCGAGGATCGCGGCGAACTTTCCGGGGCCGTACCAGGCGAGCATCCTCCGCTCCAACTCCTTGTCGGATACCTCCTTTCTCCGCGGAACGCGCACCAGCAGATGGAAGTGGTTGGACATCACCGCGAACGTATAGAGCTCCACCCCCGAGAACGCCGCCGCCCCGCGGATCATCCCGAGCAGGATTGCCTTCTCCTTCTCGTCGATGAGAAACCGCTTCCCTCCGATCCGGCTCACCACATGGTAGAACCCCTCTCCTTCCACCTTGACCCTCGGCCGCCTCATTTCTCGCCCCTTTCCGTTATTCGTTGGCTTTCGCTCCGCACAAGCCGCAATCTACCATACTCGCCCCGCCGTTGCAAGAACTATTTAAGGGGACAGACCTCTTTACGA
>CAMNDA010000159.1 GCA_946534745.1 uncultured Verrucomicrobiota bacterium
CGACGGCGAGCCGCGCACCGTCACGAACGCGCCGGTCGCCTTCGCGACGCGAGGCGCGCTCCACGTTGACGCCGCCTCCGCGGCCGCCGATCCCGACGGCTCCGCCGCCGCCCCGTTCCCGACGATCAAGGCCGCCGTGGACGCGGCAAACGCGATCGCCGGCGCGGACACCGTCATCTACGTCGCCCCGGGGACCTATCCCATCTCGTCAGCGGGCGACTTCGCCGTCGTCACCGTCCCGAACCTGCTGATCTGCGCCGAAGACCCAGCCCGCAAGCCCGTTGTCGCGCTCGACCCCGACCTCAGCCTTGCGCAGAACGACCCCGTCGTCTTCGCCGCGCGCGCCGGAGCCGACGCCTTCACGGTCCGCGACCTGCGGTTCACGTTCTCCTACGCGGCGAACAAGAATGCCGCCGGCAACTCGCTCGGTCAATACGGAAGGCTGATCGCCCCTGCGGCCAACGACTGCGTCGTCGAAGGCTGCGAGTTCGTCCAGACCGGCACGACCGGCCAGAACTGGGGCGACGGCATCACCGGCGGCGGCCTCGTCTGGGCCGACTCGTCCGAACACACCCATAATACCAGAGGCACCGGGCTGATCGTCCGGAACTGCCTGTTCGACCATGCCGGATACTCCACGCTTTCAACCTCCGGCTTCCGCCCGATCAAGGTTGCCGACAACGCGCAGATCGTCGGCAACGTCTTTGACACCTGCGGCGGTTTCTTCACGTCCCACAAGCAGTCCTCCGGCGGCTATTTCGTCTCGAACCGCATCGTGAACTGCACTCAGCCGATCAAAAGCCAGGGCGACAACTACGGCGAACTAAAGAACCCGGAAGTCGCCTACAACGTATTCGTCGGCAGCGACGTCGCATTCTTCGAGAAGAACGCGAACGCGGGATTCTCGGAACAGCCGCGCTTCCACCACAACACCGTCGTCGGATGCAGCGGTTTCATACAGGTGGACGAAGTCAACAACATCAGCTGGCAGCCATGGATTTTCGACAACCTCGTCATCGCCTCCGAAACTGGCTGCATCGTCCGCGAGAACGCGACGTCGCTGGCCAACCGGAAGAGCTCCTTCAAGGAGGGCTCGTTCTTCACGGGCAACGCCTGGCGGGCGCCGGACTTCGTCTCCGGCACGGCGCCCACGCGATTCGCCGACTACGAGCTGAGCCTTCCGGTCGCGGACAGCAAGCGACTCGTGGACGTGCCGGAATTCCTCGAGACGTCGGACCCGCGGAGCCCGGACTACTACCGCCTCAACGCCGCGCGGTACCCGTGGGTCCGCAGCGTCGCGCGGGGCGCGAAGGGCTACCCGGCGACCTACGTCGGCGCGGTCGAGCCGGCCGACATCCCGCCGGACGAGCCGGGCGAGTTCTTCCGCCTGGACGCGTTCGACGCCTTCCTGCAGTCGGACGTCCCGCCCGCCTCCGCGCGGTTCACCGTCGGCTGGACGGGCAACGCCGGCATCGTGACGGTCTACTGGGACTTCGACGGCGACGGCGTCTGGGACCGGTACGGCGGGTCGACGACGGGGACCGCGACGGAGAGCTACGTCTTCCGCGAGGGCGGCGTGTTCCGTCCTCGCGTCCGCCTCGTGGACAACGCCACCTCGAAGGTTGTCGACGGCACGTTCGTTTCGGTCCTGAGGATCATCGCGACCGACGTCTACGTCGACGCGAACGCCGCCCCGGGCGGCAACGGGACGTCGCGCGCGCCGTTCCGCACGATCGTCGAGGGCGTGCAGATCTGCTCCGCGGAAGGCACCGTCCACGTCCGCGGCGGCCCCGACCGCGTCTACACGGTCGCGACGGCGGACGACCTGGTCACGATCCCTCTGCGTTCCATGACGGTCGAGTCGTGGGGCGGCGCGGGCCGAGCCCGGATCGTCGTCGAGCCGACGCTCCACGCGGCGACCAACAACGCCTCGGTCTTCACCATCCCCGTCGATGCGGTCGACGCCACGCTGCGCGGACTCGACTTCACCTACTACGGCGCTCCTGTCGCGTCCGAGGCGTCCCTCGGCACGCGCGGTCGCTGCGTCGACGTCTACGGCGACCGGGCCACGGTGGAGGACTGCGTCTTCCGGCAGTCCGGGAACTATCTCAAGTCCAACGGCTCGCCCGCCTACGAGAACCCGGACGAGAGCGATACCGGCTACGGCCACGCGGCCGTCGCCTCGCGCTCGCGCCAGAACGACCAGACGAAGGGCCGGTACCTCACCGTGCGCGGATGCCGGTTCCTCGGCGAGTCGGAGGACCGGAGCATGTCTGCCGTCCGGCACGGGCCGCACGCCGTCCTCGCGGAGAACGTCTTCTCGAACTGCTACTCCGTCCTCCTGCCCGTAAAGGCCGACAGCACCCCCTTCCTGCTGGAGTCCAACGTCCTCTACCGCTGCCGCACGATCCGGGCCACCTACAACAACTGGGGCGAATGGCCGAATCCGGAGTTCCGGTTCAACATCTTCTGGTGCGACCCGGGAAGCGCGGTCCCCTTCCTCTCGAAGGCGGGCTCCTGGGGGCTGCACGGCGAGAACGTCCGCATCCACCACAACACGTTCGTGAACGTCTCCCACCTCGCGTTCGTGAACAACAACATCACGAACATCGTGTGGCAGCCGAAGTTCTTCGACAACCTGATCGTCCTCGATCCGGCGGACGGGGACGGGCGGACGATCTTCAAGAACAACCAGACCGCCTTCGATCCCGAGAACCACTCCTCCTTCAAGACGGGCGGCGTCGGGTGCCTGCGGAACAACGTCTGGTTCGCGCCGGGCGGGATCTCGGGCGGCCCCGCGACCGAGGTCGCGGGCTACGACCTCTCGGCGGGCTGCCTCGTGACGAACAACATCGCGCTCTCCGCCCCGCCCTTCTTCGTCTCGACGAAGCTCGAGTCGCCCCACTTCTGCCGTCCCGCGCTGCGCAACGGCGACTGGGTCGGCGCGGGCTACGCCTGGACGGACGACGGCGCGTACCCCGACTGGATCGGCGCCAAGCCCGGACGGGTCCCGGAGCTCTACCGGACCATCATGATCTTGCGGTAGCGCCCGCCGCGAGCAGGATCCCGAGCTCGTAGAGGAGCAGGGTGGGGAGGGCGAGCAGCACCTGGCTCGCGACGTCGGGCGGCGTGAGGAGC
>CAMNDA010000160.1 GCA_946534745.1 uncultured Verrucomicrobiota bacterium
GCCGGACGTCGCGCACGTCGGCGTCTTCGTCGATGCCACCGCCGCGGACATCCTCCGCGCCGCGCGCGTCGCGGGGCTCGAGGTCGCGCAGCTGCACGGCTCCGAGCCGCCGGCGCTCGCGGCGGAGCTCCTCGCCGCGGGGCTGCGCGTCCTCAGGGTCCTGCGCGGCGGCGACCTCGCGGCCGAGGCCGCGCGCTATCCCGAGGGCACGCGCTTCCTCGTCGAATGCGGGCGCGGCGCGCTGCCCGGCGGCAACGGCGCCGCGTGGGACTGGTCGTCCGCGCGCGCCCTCTCTCCCCTGCCCTTCGCCCTCGCCGGCGGCCTGGGCCCCGACAACCTCGCCGCCGCCGCGTCCGCCTCGGGCGCCGTCTTCCTCGACCTCTCCTCCTCCGTCGAATCCGCCCCCGGCCGCAAGGAACGCGACAAGGTCCTCGCGGCCGTCGCCGCCGCCCGCGCCATCGGCGGCGATCCGGCGTTCCTCTCATGACATCCGGGACAACGCGTTCCCCTCGCGCGTTTTTCGCTTGACTCTATCAATAGAAACACCTAGAATCCGGTTCCGCCATGAACGCACAAGAGAAATCCTCCACCAGCCCCGCGCGCCCCTACATAGGAACGCAGCCCGACGCGGGCGGACACTTCGGCCCCTGGGGCGGGCGCTACATCGGCGAGACGCTCGCCGCGCCCATCGACGAGCTCAAGGCCGCGTGGGAGGCGGCGAAGAGGGACCCGACGTTCGACGCCGAGTTCCGCGCGATGCTCCGCGACTACGCGGGCCGCCCCTCGCCGCTCGACTTCTGCGAGCGCCTCACCGCGTTCGCGGGCGGGCCGAGGATCTTCCTCAAGCGCGAGGACTGCAACCACACCGGCGCGCACAAGATCAACAACGTCGTCGGCCAGGGCATCCTCGCGCGGCGCATGGGCAAGACGAAGGTCATCGCCGAGACGGGCGCCGGGCAGCACGGCGTCGCGACGGCGACGATCGCCGCGCGCTTCGGCATGGAGTGCAAGGTCTTCATGGGCGCGGAGGACGTCCGCCGCCAGGCCCCCAACGTGCTCCGCATGCGGATGCTCGGCGCGGAGGTCGTCGCGGTCGAGTCCGGGACGGCGACGCTCAAGGACGCGATGAACGAGGCGATGCGCTACTGGTCCTCGCACGCGACGGACACCTACTACGTCGTCGGCACCGCGGCCGGGCCCGACCCCTACCCGGAGATGGTCCGCG
This sequence comes from uncultured Verrucomicrobiota bacterium, assembly GCA_946534745.1. Taxonomy (GTDB): domain Bacteria; phylum Verrucomicrobiota; class Kiritimatiellia; order RFP12; family UBA3636; genus UBA3636. The sequence continues at coordinate 1,226 of CAMNDA010000160.1, forward strand.
ACTTCCAGCGCGTGATCGGCGACGAGGCCCGCGCGCAGATCCTCGAGAAGACCGGGCGCCTGCCGGACCTCGTCGTCGCGTGCGTCGGCGGCGGCAGCAACGCGATCGGCGCGTTCTACCCCTTCGTCGACGACCCGTCCGTCGCGCTCCTCGGCGCGGAGGCCGGCGGCGAGGGCGTGGAGACCGGCCGCCATGCCGCCTCGATCTGCGGCCAGCAGAAGGGCATCCTGCACGGCGCGAAGACGTACCTCCTGCAGAACGCGGACGGCCAGGTCCACGAGGCGTGGAGCATCTCCGCCGGGCTCGACTACCCCGGCGTCGGCCCCGAGCACGCGCTCCTCGCCGACCTCGGCCGCGCGCGCTACGTGGCGATCACGGACGCGGAGGCCGTCCGCGCGTTCCACCTGCTCTGCCGCCTCGAGGGCATCATCCCGGCGCTCGAGAGCTCGCACGCCCTCGCCGCCGCGCTGAAGGCCGCGAAGGGCATGCGCCCCGACCAGCAGATCGTCGTGTGCCTCTCCGGCCGCGGCGACAAGGACATCGACCACGTCAACGCGTGGACGGCCGCCCACGGCGGCGACGCCACCGCGTGATCCCCTCCCGCGAGGCAAGCCATCCTCACGCGCGCGCTCCGGACGACCCGGGGCGACGCCGCCGGAGGCGGGCGAGCGTCTCGCGGGCGTCGGGCAGGAGCGCCGCCAGCGCGGCGAAGTAGACCGCGCCGCCGAGCGCGACCTCGAGCGCGAGGCGCAGGACGTTGCGCTTCATCGAGTCGCCCGGCAGGGCGCGCGCGAGCGCCGGCGCGGCGGCGACGAGCGCCGCGCCCATCGCGAGCGCCGCGAGCGCGGTCCGCGCGAGCGGGGCGCGCAGCGCGCCGAGGCCGAGCGGGCCGTTGCGCCGCCGCGCCAGCGCGAGCAGCCACGCGCACGACGCGGCCGAGCAGACGACCGTCGAGGCGGCGATGCCGACGTGCCGCCACTCGACCGGCAGGCACAGCACCGAGAGCAGGTTGAGCGCGAAGTTCGCGAAGACGAGGTGGACCGAGACGCGCAGCGGCGTCTTCATGTCGTTCTGCGCGTGGAACCACGGCGTGAGCGCCTTCGCGAGGCCGAAGAAGCACAGCCCCGCGGCGTACATCGCCACGGCGCGCGCGACGCGGACCGTCGACTCCGGGCCGAACTCGCCGTGCTCGAAGAGCGCGCGCGTGACGTCCGGCGCGAGGACCGCGAGCCCGACCGCCGACGGCAGCATCAGGAGCATCATGTCGCGCACCCCGCCGCGCAGCGCGGCGCGGGCGCCGTCGGCGTCGCCGGTCGCGAAGCGCCCCGCGAACGTCGGCAGGAGCACCGTCCCGAACGCCGTCCCGAAGAGAGCGAGCGGCAGCTCCATCAGCCGGTCCGCGTAGGCGATCGCGCTCGGAGCCCATTCGGCCGCGGACATCGCGAGGACCTGGTCGAGGAGCGCGTTGATCTGGATCGCGCCGGCGCCGACGATCGCCGTGGCGGTGTTGCGCCAGACGAGGCGCGTGTCGTCGTCGCGCCACCCCTCGCGCGACGGCGCGAGCGGCACGCCGCGCCGCCGCGCGCAGCGCAGGAGGAACGCCATCTGCAGCGCGCCCGCCGCGAGGACCGCCCAGGCGAGGATCCGCACGCGGGCGGCGATCGAAAGGTCCGGGAAGAGGAGGATCGCGAGCAGCGTCCCGATCCAGACGAGGTTGAGCAGGCACGGCGCGAACGCCGCCGCCGCGAAGCGCCCGAGCGCGTTGAGGACGCCCATGCCGAACGCCGCCGCGCAGATGAAGAGCGCGTAGGGCAGCATCACGAGCAGGAGCCGCAGCGTGACGGCCGCGCGCTCCGGCATCGAGGGCCACAGCGCGAGCGTCCCGCCGACGCCGAGCATCGCGAGCAGCACCGCCGCGCCGAGCATCAGCCACGCCATCGTGGCGACGGCGCGCGCGAGGCGGCGGGCGGAGTCCATCCGGTCGCGCTCCGCGAGGCCCTTGAAGACCGGGACGAACGCGGACGTGAGCGCGCCCTCGCCGAAGAGTCGGCGCGCGAAGTTGGGGATTGCGAAGGCGACGTAGAACGCGGAGCTCTCCAGCCCCGCGCCGACGAAGTGCGCCATCAGCCATTCGCGCACGAGCCCGAGCACGCGGCTGGCCATCGTGAAGAGGCCCACCGTGCCGACGTGCCGGCGCATCCCTCGGTCGGACCGCGACGCGTCTCCGCTCACGGAAGCACCGCCTTTCGCAGCGCGGTCAGCGTTTCGAGCGGATCCTCGCCGAGCGGCGGGACGACCGCGAGGCGCAGTCCGGCGTCGCGCGCGAACGCCGCCGCGCGGGCGGCCTCGGCGCCGTTCTGGACGAGCATCGTCCGCGCGCCCGTCGCGGCGGCGCGTTCGCGCGCCGCGGCGAGCGTGCGCGGACCGGGCGCCTTGCCGTCCGCCTCGAGCGCGATCTGCTCCAGGCCGAACGCCTCCGCCCACGCGCCGTAGGCCGGATGCCACGCCGCGAA
>CAMNDA010000161.1 GCA_946534745.1 uncultured Verrucomicrobiota bacterium
CGTGTAGCTCTCCTGGTCGAACCAGTCGTAGCGCAGGCCGCCGAGGAGCGTGAGCCATTTCCACTCGACCGTGTCCTGCAGCGTGGCGCCCCAGCGCGAAGTCGGCGTGCCGAAGCCGCCGGTGGAGCTGCGGTAGTTGTAGTCGGGCTGGAGGAGGAGGACGTTCCGGAGCGAGTCCGAGAGCTCGCGGTCGTTCACGGCGCGCGCGTAGACGGTGTAGTTGTGCAGCGTCGCGGAGCTCTCCGAGAAGCCGGAGAGCATGTACTTCTCTCCCGACGGCCAGAGGCCCGTGCGGCAGTACGCCTGGAACTCGGGCGTGCCGGGCATCGCGGTGTAGGGCTCGCGCGTCGTCTGGTCCCACTCGGAGACCATCGCCGTGAATCCGAGGCGAAGGCTCCACTCGTCCGTCGCCTGCCATTCGGCCCACGGGCTGGCGAGAAAGGACTTGTAGCTCGAACGGTCGCCGGGGCGGCACGACGACTCGCGCCAGCCGTAGCCGGCGCCGGGCTCGCCGCGCCAGACCGGGACGCCGATGTAGCTGGGCTGCTCGGTGAACTGGAAGAGCGTCTTGAGGCCGAGCGCGAAGTCCTCCGACGGCGCCCAGATCGCGCTCGGCGCGAGCGCGTAGGACTCGCGCGCGTCGGCGCCCTTCTGCGAGCCGCCGTTCGCGTAGGGCGGGTCGTACCAGTCGGCCGTCGCGACCACGCGCGCGGCGGCGGTCTCCCCGTCGTTCATCTCGTTCGCGTCGACCATCGCGCGCTGGCGCCAGGTGTCCTTGCCGACGGACGTGTTCTCCTGGAACTCGCGGCGGTCGCCGTCGAGGTTCGCGCCCTTGAGGAACATGTTCACGGAGCCGCCGGCGCCGGAGGCGTTCTGCGCGGCGCCCGCGCCGCCCGCGAGCGAGGCGATCGGCCCCTTGGCGATCTCGATGCGGTCGAAGAGGAACGTGTCCATGAAGAGCCCGGGGCCGCGCCCGATCGGCGCGACGCCGTCGAACGCCGGCTCCGTGCCGCCCATGCCGCGGATCGAGAACTGGCCGGGGTTGCGGACGAGGAGCGACTTGCCGCCCGTCTCGATGCCGGGGACGTAGCGCAGCAGGTCGTGCAGGTCGGTGGGGTTGTGCTCGCGGATGAAGTCCGAGGTGAGCGTGTCGACGACCATCGGCAACGCCTCCGGCGCGACGTCGGTGAACGTGCCGGAGGAGACGGTCTCGGGGCGGTACTTGGAGAGCGCGCTGCCCTCGACGACGACGGTGCCGAGGTCGGCGACCTGGTTCGTCTCGGCGGCGGTGGCGGGGAGCGCGGCCGCGGCTAACGCGGCGGCGAGGAGCGGGAAGGGTGTCTGGCGTTTCATCTTTCGGCGGATTGCGTTATTGCGTTCGGGCGTTTCGTCCCGTTGCTCACTTTAACGCGTGGCGCCGAGAAACGGTTCGGCGATTTGTCCCGGCTCCGCCGCGGACGGACCCTCAGCCGGCCGCGACGCCGCCGAGAAGCCCGCGGAGGGCGGCGGCGACGGCGTCGGCCATCCGGCGGAAGCCCAGGTCGTTCGGGTGGACGCGGTCCACCGTGCAGTCGTCGCGGTTCGTGCGGCCGAAGAGCCGGGCGCCGTCGAGGAAGCGGACGTTGCGGTCTCCGGCGGCGCGGGCGCGGCGGACAGTCGCGCGGACGATGCGGCGGCGGGCGGCCATCGCGTCGGGCGAATCGGGCCAGACGGACGGCGCCGAAAGGACGAGGATCGGCAGTCCGGGGCGCGCCGCGCGGACGGTCCGGAAGAACGGCTCGTGCGTCGCGGCGAGGTGCTCCGGCGAGGGGGCGTTGAAATCGTAGTCCATCACGAACGCCGAGAGGCCGTCGAGCGAGGCGATGAGCTCCGCCATTGCGCTCTCGCCGCGCGCGCTGCCGGAGAATCCGAGGTTCACCTGCTCCGCGTCGAGCGCGCGGCAGACCATCGTCGTGTAGGCGTTGCCGGGGCGCGACGCGCATCCGCCCTGCGTGATCGAGGATCCGTAGAAGCAGATGCGTCCGAGGCGGTGCGGCGCGGGCGGCCCGACGGTCGCGCCGGGCGCGAGGCCGATCTGCACGGACGCCGCGCCGCCGTAGAGCGGGAGGTTCAGCTGCCACGACTCCGTCCCCGCGTCGCCGGGGTTCCGGACGCAGAGCATCCGCACGAGGTCGGTTTCGTCGCGGTTCGGCTGGGCGGTCCCGGCGTGGCGCGCCTGCGGTCCGTGGCCGCGGTAGAGATCGAAGCCGGCGCTTCCCGCGCGCGGCATGTGGTTCATGTCCGCGGAGTCCGCCAGGAGCGCGCGGACGGCGACGAACGGCGAATCCGTGCGGAATCGCGCGCACGCGCCGGCGGTGTGGTGCATCAGCCACTCCGCGCCCTCGGCCGTGACGTAGGGCGCGGCGGCGGCGCCGGGCAGACGCCACAGGGGCGCGTCCGTTCCGGCGCGGAAGGGCAGCCCCTCCAGCGCGAAGGGCGCGCGCGTCGCGTCGTGCCAGATGACCTCGCGGTCGCCGACGCGCGCGGGGGCGAAGTGGGAGTCGATGTCGGAAAGGGAAGGAGTGCGTGACATGGCGCATCGAGTCTACCAGAAGCGCGGCGGCATTCGCAAACCGTCCCCGACCCCGGGTGGAACTGCCGGACCGATTCTGCTAGACTACGCGACATGGACGACGAAACCATCTTCGCCGCGGGGGCGGACCCCGCCACGGGGCCGCGCGCCTGGGCGCGCCGGCACCGCAAGGCGCTTCAGCGCGTCGCGCTCGCCGCCGTCGCGCTGTGGTTCTTCTGGTATCCCGCGAATCGGGCGGAGCTCTTCTACGCGCTGCCGGAGCGGACCGCGGCCGCGGCCTACGTGCGCGACCTCGCGACGGAGGACCGCGCGCTCCTGCGCAACCCGTCGTTCCAGTACGCGCTGCGCGCGCTCGGCGGCGATCCGGAGGACGCGATCGACGACAACGCCGGCGTCTTCTGGACGCTCTTCTGGCTCACGGGCGAGAATTCGGTCGTCGGCGTCGTCCCGGAGGAGGGCGAATGCGCCGGACTCGGCGGCTACCTCGCGGGCGCAAGCTACGTCGGATGGAAGGCGCGCGCGCTGGAGCTGCTCTGGCGCATTCGGTGGGTGCCGGGCCTCGGGCCGCTGCGCACCACCGCGAAGGGCACGCGCTACATGGAGTTCCCGCACGCCCGCGAGCTGCGCGACAACGGCATCGTCCTCGGGCTCGACATCGTCGACGGCGTCCTCGTCGCCGTCCTCGCGCAGGACCCCGACCGCGTCGAGGAGCTCGCGGCGCGCGTCGCGGGGAAGACGGACTCCTGGCAGCGTCTCGCCGGATGCTTCAAGGCAGGCGGCCCGGTCCAGGCCGACCGCGAACCGGAGCCCTGGCGCGAGATCCGCAAGCGCCACCGCATCTGGGTGCAGCCCTACGACCTCGGTCCCTACGCGTTCGACTGCAATCCCTTCACGCTCGACCTCGCATCATTCAGGCGCCCGGGCGTCGAGCTCGACGCCATGGTCGGCTCCGGGATACGGTCCAGCCTCCCCGACCCGTCGCTCGGCGCCGCCGCGCCCCTCGCGGGCGCCGCTTCGCGCGCGCCGGCGGACGCGGCGTTCCTCCTCGCCGCCGCGCCGGTCGCGAAGGGCTGGATTCCGGCCGAACTCCTGCCGCCCTTCGGCGAAGGCACGGCGGTCGCGTGGGCGGCGGACCGTCCGAACGCGACGCACCTGGCGATCCTCGAGGTGCCGTCGCTCGCGCTTTCGCTCCCCGCCGATCCCGCGGCGCCGCTCGCGCAGTGGTGGCCGCCGTGGTTCGAGGCGCTCAAGGCGGACGTGGACCTGCGCCTCCGCGACTCGGCGCCGGACCCCGCCACGCGGCTCGTCCGCGCGAAGAAGTTCGAGCTGCTCGGCCAGACGCCGGAGGCCGACTGCGCGTTCGTCTCCGAGGACGCGGCGGCGGGCCGGCTCGACCTCGGACTCGGCCGGGGCGCGTGGAACGCGCTGACGGCCGCCGGGGCGGGGGAGGGGAGCGG
>CAMNDA010000162.1 GCA_946534745.1 uncultured Verrucomicrobiota bacterium
CGGGCGCGCGGCGCGCGACGAGGTAGAGCGCGCGCGGGGCGGGGGAGGGCGGCTGGCCCGACGAGAGCCGGCGCAGCGCGGCGCCGCCGGCGAAGAGCCCGACGGGCGTCTCGGCCCAGAACGAGCCGGAGCGGCGCAGCGTCGAGGCGAGGTCCTCGGGTCCGTAGGGGAAGTCGAGGGCGAAGTCGACGGTGCCTTCGCGTTCGGGATACGGGATTTCCCAGACGACGGACGCGGGGACCTCGGGCGCGGGCGGCGGGAGCGCGGCCGCGGCCTTTGCGCGCTGCCAGTTGCCGCCGCGCGTGCGATAGACCGGGCGCAGCGCCGCGGCGGCCGCGGCGCCGCCGGGAATCGCGTCGGCGAACGCGAGGCGCACGCGCAGCGCGGCTGGCGCCGGCGAGGGCGGCTGCGGGTCGGCAACGCGCAGATGGAACCAGAGCGCCTCGGGGCCCGGACGCGGCTCCGGCGCGAAGACGACCTCGTGCGCGTGATCGTCGGTCGCGAGCACGGCGGCGTTCGCGCCGGGGAAGCGGTTCAGGACCTTCAGGCTCAAGGGGCGATCTCCGATTTGTAATGCTGAATGCTGAATGCTGAATGCTGAATGACCGGCTCGCTCGTCGCTCGTCACTCGTCACTCGTCACTCGTCACTCGTCACTCGTCACTGCCGCGCAGCGGCATACTGGTCGAGCAGACCCTGGAGGTAGCCGATGGTGTCGCGGATGTCCTTGTTCTGCTGCTCGCCGCGGATCTCGCGCTCGATGGTGAGGTCGCCGGTGAAGCCGCAGTCGAGGAGAGCGGGGATGAACTCCGGGTAGCGGACGAAGCCCGTGCCGACCTTGACCTCGTGTCCGAGCGCGGTGCCGTTCGTCGGCGGCATGCCGTCCTTGGCGTGGATCGCGCGGACCCACTTGCCGAAGACGTAGAGGGCGTCGATCGGGTTGCCCTTGCCGTAGAGCAGCAGGTTCGCCGGGTCGAGGTTGATGCCGAGGTTGTCGAGACCGACCGTCTCGATGAAGCGCAGGAGCGTGACGGGCGTCTCCTGCCCGGTCTCGAACCAGAAGCCGAGGCCGAGCCTCTTGCAGTAGGACGCGACCTCGTCGATCGCGACGGCGACGCCCTCGAACTCGGGGTCGGTCATGTTCTCGGGGAGGAAGCCGCAGTGCGTGATGATCGCCGGGGCGCCGGCCTCGGCGGCGAAGTCGGCCCAGTTCTTGAGCTGCTCGATCCGCATCTGCCGGTAGGTGACCGGGACGAGACCGAGCGTGACGGGGCCGCGCGTGAAGTTCCAGGCGGCGGGGCCGGTGTAGCCGCTCCAGAACGCGGTGATGCGGACGCCGAGCGAGGCGCAGTCCTTCTTCACCTTGCGGGCGAGGTCGAGCGTGCACAGGTTCTTGTCCCAGCTGCAGACCTGCGCGCAGGGCAGGCCGAAGTCGGCGATGGCCTTGAGGTTGGAGGCGTCGGGCGTGAGGTTGCTCAGGACGCCGATCTCGGGGAGTTTGTTCATGGGTTCCGGTGGGGGTTGTCGGGTTGTTCGAGGGTTGCGAGAAGGTCGCGGAGCGTGTCGTCGAGGGTGAGGGCGGGCGCCCAGCCCGTGTCGGCGCGGAGGCGGGAGACGTCGAGCTCCGGGCAGGAGTCGGTCGGGCGCCAGAGCGCGGGGTCGGGCTCGACGGGCGCCGCGCATCCGGCGAGCGCGCGGAGGCGGTCGAGCAGGTCGCCGATGCGGACGTTGGCGGGCGAGGCGACGTTGTAGACGCCGCCGGAGGCGCCGCGCTCCAGGAGGAGGCGGTAGGCGCGGACGACGTCGCGCACGTCGGCGAACGAGCGGACGGAGTCGAGGTTGCCGACGCGGATCGCGGGGAGCTCCCCGCGCTTCGCGGCGAGGACCTGACGCGCGAAGGCGGGGGCGACGAACTTCGGCGACTGTCCCGGGCCGGTGTGGTTGCCGGGGCGCGCGACGAGCGCGTCGAGCGTGCCGGCGGCGTGGCGCGCGAGGAGGAGGCTCTCGCCCGCGGCCTTCGTCACGGCGTAGAGCGAGAGCGGGCGCAGGGGCGAGTCCTCGCGAAGCGGGGCGGGGGAGGGGAGCGTCCCATAGACCTGGGCGGTCGAGACGAAGAGCAGGCGCGCGCGCGGCGCCTCCGCGGCGAGCGCCTCGGCGAGCGCCCAGGTGCCGCCGATGTTGACGGTGAGGGCGAGCGAGGGGTCGCGCGCGCCGTCGGGCACGAACGAGACGCCGGCGAGGTGCACAACCGCGTCTGGGCGCGCCCCGCGCACGAGCGCGCGCATCGCCTCTTCGTCGCGCAGGTCCGCCTGCGCGTAGCCCGTGAGCCCGGCCGCGGCGGGGGCGTCCGCGGGGACGGCGTCGGTCGTCGCGACGGCGTGGCCCGCGGCCTCCAGCTCGCGGACGAGGTGGCGGCCGACGAATCCGGCGGCGCCGGTGACGAGGACGCGGGGGAAGCGCGGGGCGGGAAGGTCGCTCATGGGCGTCTGACGGCTCTACTTGCCGAAGGCCTGCTCGAGGTCGGCGATGATGTCCTCGGCGGCCTCGATGCCGCAGGAGAGGCGGATGAGGCCCTCGGGGACGCCCGCCTCCCTGAGCTGCTGCGAGGAGAGCTGGCGGTGGGTGTGCGAGGCCGGGTGCAGGACGCAGGTGCGGCTGTCCGCAACGTGCGTCTCGATGCTCACGAACTTCAGGCGGTCGATGAAGCGGCCGGCGTCCTCGCGCGTGCCCTTCACCGCGAAGGCGAGGACGCCGCACGTGCCGCCCGGCATGTACTTCTGCGCGAGGGCGTGGTCGGGATCGTCCTCGAGGCCCGGGTAGCGCACCCATTCGACCTCGGGGCGGGTCTTCAGGAACTTCGCGACGGCGAGCGCGTTCTCGCAGTGCCGCGGCATGCGCAGGTGCAGCGTCTCGAGGCCGAGGTTGAGGAGGAACGAGCTGAAGGGCGAGGCCTGCGAGCCGAGGTCGCGCATGAGCTGCGCGACGAGCTTCGTGGTGTAGCCGAGCTTGCCGAACTTCTCCGCGTAGACGATGCCGTGGTAGCTCTCGTCCGGCGTCGTGAGGCCCGGGAACCTGTCCGCGTGCGCGAACCAGTCGAAGTTCCCGGAGTCGACGATCGCGCCGCCGGTCTGGCAGGCGTGGCCGTCCATGTATTTCGTGGTCGAGTGCGTGACGATGTCCGCGCCCCACTCGAACGGGCGGCAGTTGATCGGCGTGGGGAAGGTGTTGTCCACGACGAGCGGCACGCCGTGCGCGTGGGCGACGCGGGCGAGCTTCTCGATGTCGAGGACGCGGACGCCGGGGTTGCTGAGCGTCTCGCCGAAGACGGCCTTCGTGTTCGGGCGGAACTTCGCCGCGATCGCCTCCTCGGGGAGGTTCTGGTCGAAGAGCTCCACCTCGATGCCGAGCTTCTTCATCGTGACGGTGAAGAGGTTCGACGTGCCGCCGTAGATCGACGCGGCCGAGAGCACGTGGTCGCCGGCCTGGGCGATGTTGAAGATCGCGTAGAAGTTCGCGGCCTGGCCGGACGAGGTGAGCATCGCGCCCACGCCGCCCTCGAGCTCGCGGATCTTGTCCGCGACGACGTCGTTGGTGGGGTTCTGCAGCCGCGTGTAGAAGTAGCCGCTCGCCTCGAGGTCGAAGAGCTTGCCCATCTCCTCGCTCGTGGAGTAGCGCCACGTCGTGGACTGGTAGATGGGGAG
>CAMNDA010000163.1 GCA_946534745.1 uncultured Verrucomicrobiota bacterium
GAGCCAGTCCTCGAGCTCCGCGGCGAGCGCCTCGTCGGAGAGGTCGGGGATCCCCTCGTCCGGCGCGTGGCGGCGCGCGAACGCCGCGCGCGCCTGGAGCGCGCGGGCGCCGTCGGTCCAGCCGAGGCGATCAATCCCCGCGGCGCGGATGCCGCGGCACAGGCACGCGAGGACCGCCTCCGGATCGGGGTCGCGCAGCGGCCGCTCGCGCAGCGGGATGGCGCCGAGCTTGTCGCGCTCGACGGCGTCCACGCGCTCCGCGCGGGCGTTCCACTCGAGGACGCGCTCCGTCGTCGTCCGGTCGCCGAAGAGGCGCTCCACGTCCGCCGCGTCGATCGGCGCGGCGAGGCGCACGGCGCCGTCGGCGTCCGCGTCGTCGATGTCCGCGATCACGATCCACTCGTGGCGCGCGAGGCCGTCGCCCGGCGCGAGCTTCGCCCCGCGGCCGCCGACGGTGAGATAGCGGCCCTCGTCGCGCGCGGTCCGCCGCCTGCGCGCGAGGCGGTCGGGATACGCGAAGGCGAGGAGGCACCCGGTGGACGGCGCGGCGGCCGCCGCGCCGTCCACAGGGTGCGAGGAAAGAATCTGCCGCTCCCACGCCTTCGCGAGCTCCTTGATGCGGGCTCGTGCGGCGGAGGGGACGGCGCCGTCGCCCTCGACGAGGTCGCGCACGAGGAGTTCGGCGTTGGAGGACGGACGCGCGGAGGCGGGGAGGTTCTCGGAAAGCGCCGCCGCAAGGAGGCATGCCTCGCGCAGGGCGGCGCCGCACGGGCTGCCAGCCCGTGCTTCCGCGCTCGCGGCGGCGGCCGCCGCCGCGAGCATCATGTGCGCGAGGCGAGGGTGGGCGCCGAGGCGGGCGAGGTCGCGGCCGTGCGGCGCGATGCGGCTCTCCGCGTCGAGCGCGCGCAGGTCGCGCAGGAGCGCGAGCGCGCCGCGCCAGGTCGCGACGGGGGGCGGGGTCGGCCACGGGACGGCGTCCGGCGCCGAGGAGCCCCAGTCGGCGCACGCGAGCGCGGCGGGTGCGAGGTCGGCGACGAGGATCTCCGGCGGCGCGGTCGGCGCGAGGCGGCGGTCCTCGCCCTCGTCCCAGAGCCGGTAGCAGAAGCCCGGCCCGAGGCGCCCGGCGCGGCCGCGGCGCTGGTCGGCGCGGTCGCGCGTGATGCGGACGGTCTCGAGATGGCTCATCCCGGTGTCGGGCGAGAAGCGCGAGATTCGCGCCCAGCCGGAGTCGACGACGCTCGAGACGCCCTCAATCGTGAGCGAGGACTCGGCGATCGACGTCGCGAGCACGACCTTGCGGCGGTCGGGCGGCGAGGGGCGCAGGGCCGCGTCCTGCTCCGCGCGCGGCAGCGCCGCGTAGAGCGGGCGCAGGTCGACGTCCGGCGGAAGCGCGTGCGGCGCGGAGAGGACTTCGGCGCAGGCACGGATCTCGCCCTCGCCCGGGAGGAACGCGAGGACGGAGCCCTCGTGCTCGGAAAGCGCGCGGCGGACGCCGAGCGCGGTTTTCGCGCCGATGCGCGGCTCCTGCGGGAACGCGAGGAACGTCGTCTCGACGGGGAACATCCGCCCCTCGACGCGAACGACCGGCGCGCCGCCGAGGTGGCGCGCGATCGCGCCGGCGTCGAGCGTCGCGGACATGACGAGGACGCGCAGGTCGGGGCGGAGCGAGCGCTGGACGTCGAGCGCGAGCGCGAGGCCGAAGTCGGCGTGGAGCGAGCGCTCGTGGAACTCGTCGAAGACCACGAGCCCCGCGTCGGAGAGCTCGGGGTCGGAGAGGATGCGGCGCGAGAGGAGCCCCTCCGTGAGGACGAGGACGCGCGTCTCGCGCGAGGACCGGCGCTCGAGCCGGACGTGGTAGCCGACGAGACCGCCGAGGGCGTCGCCCGCGAGGTCGGACATCCGCCACGCCGCGGCGCGCGCGGCCATCCGGCGCGGCTCGAGGAGGAGGATCGACCTTCCCGCGAGCCACGGTTCGTCGAGGAGCGCGAGCGGGACGGTCGTCGTCTTGCCCGAGCCGGGCGGCGCGACGAGCACCGCCGCCGTTCCCGCCGCGAGCGCGCGGCGCAGCTCCGGCAGGGCTTCGGCGACCGGCAGGCGGGGGAGTTTCACGGCGCCGTGGCGGGGTCCGGCGCGGCGGCCGGAGGCTGCGCCGCGGCGCGGAGGAAGATCGCGAGGTTGCGGAAGTAGCGCACGAGGCGCAGGCGCTCCACCGGCACCTCCTCGACGTGCGAGACGAGGACGGGCGGCGGCGGGCCGTGGTGGCGGCGATGGTGCATGTGGGGCGGTCCCGGCGGCGGGGGCGGCGGCGGCGCCCAGTGGTAGACGCGGCGCGGCTCCCATTCCGTGCGCCAGACCCAGTGCGAGCCGAGATCCTCCGTGTAGAAGAGGACGCCCGGGGCGCCGAGGCGCGCGGCGAAGGAGATCGCCTCGTCGCGCGAGGGGACGTAGGTCGTCACGAACTCCGAGCGGCCGACCTCGGCCCAGCCGCCGGCGAGCCAATTGGCCTCCTCGGCGAGCGAGTTCAGCTCCGCGCGGACGATCGTGGCGGGGTCGAGGACGGGATCGTCCGGCACCTCCCACGTCGCCTCCGCTACCTGCGTGGAGGGAACGACCGCGACCGACGGGGCGTTCGTCGTGCCGTCCGGCGAGACGACCGCCGTCGCGGCGACGGGCACCGCGGCGGGGCGGAAGTGGCGCTCGTAGGGGCCGGCCGTGCGGCAGCCGCAGACGAGCATCGCGGCCGCCGCCGCGCAAAGAAGTGGTTTCGTGCTCATGTCGACGAGACTACCACACCGTCCCGCCGCGCCGCAAGGGCGGCTCCGTGGCGGCGCGTGCCGGATTGTGGTAGAATGCGGACCATGGAACGAACGAAAGGACAGGGACGCGCCGCGGTGCGGCTGCGCGCGGCGGCGCCGTATCTCGCGATGATCGGGGGCGGGCTGCTGCTGCGCGGGGCGTTCGCGCCGTTCGAGGGCCAGGCCGCGACCGCGTTCTTCGCGCCGGTCCCGCTCTTCCTCGCCTCGCGCCTCGCCGCGCCGCGCAAGGCCGCGAAGCTCGGGTTCGTCTGGGGCTTCGCGTTCTTCGCGTCGGCGCTCACGTGGTTCGTCCCGCTCGTGAGGAACGGCGGCCCGTGGCCGATCGTGCTCCTGGGCGAGGTCGGCCTCTCGGCCTGGTGCGCGCTCTTCCCCGCGCTCGCGGCGGCGGCGCTCTCGCGCCTGCGCGCGCCGTGGCGGGGTCTGCGCGAGTCCGCGCGCGCGGCGCACGCCCGGATGGTCGCGGCGGAGCCGGATTCGGACGAGGAGGACGAGGCCTTTGGCGAGCTCGCCGCGCTGCGCCGCCGCTCGCTCGCGTGGGAGCTGCCCGGCCCGCTCGCGGCGGGGCTCGTCTGGGCCGGCGCGGAGACGCTGCGCGCGACGGTCGGCGGCGGCTTCGCCTGGTATTCGCTCGGCGCGTCGCAGCGCGCGTTCCCGGCGCTCGCGCAGCTCGCGGCCGCGGGCGGCACGGCGCTCGTCTCGGCCGTCGTCGCGACGGTCGCCGACGCCCTCGCCGGCGTGGCGCTGCGCGCCTGGGACACGATCCGCCACACGCCCGGCTCGACGCGGCGCCACCTCGACCTCACCGTCGCCCTCGTCGCGCTCCTCGCGGCGTTCCTCTGGGGCTCGCGCCACGCGAGCGACGCCCAGCGCCTCGAGCGCGCCGCGGAACGGTCGCTGCTCGTCGCGGCCGTGAACCCGCGGATGCCGTGCATCTTCTCGCAGAACGACGCGGCCGCGCGCGAGGCGGAGGACCGGCTCGTCACGCTCTCCGCCAGCGCCGCGCTGCTGCACCCGGACCTCGTCGCATGGCCCGAGACGACGCTCCCCGACGTCCTCCCCTCGCCGCGCCTCGAGGCGGACATGGCGGACCTCTCCGGGATGATCGGCGCGCCGATCCTCGCGGGCTCGACGGAGCTGCCTCCCGGCGAGACGCTCAAGGCCGCGTCGCTCGTCTGGAACTCCGCCTGGATCTTCTCGACGAACGGAATCTCGCAGCCCTACCGCAAGCGCCACCTCGTGCCGTTCGGGGAGTTCATCCCGCTCGACGAGACGATCCCCGCGCTGCGCCGCCTCTCGCCGGCGGGCGTCTCGTGCGCCGCGGGCGCGGGTCCGGTGCTGCTCCCGGTCGCGCGGCGCGGCGCGGAGGGTCCGGACGACGCGGCGCTCGTCTCGCCGCTCATCTGCTTCGAGGACACCGTCCCCGCGACGGCGCGCGCCTCGGCCCGCAGCGCGGACGTGCTGCTCTCGATCAGCAACGATGCGTGGTTCGAGGGCACGTGCGAAAGCGCGCAGCACCACGCCGAGGCCGCCTTCCGCGCGATCGAGAACGGCATCCCGCTCGTCCGCGTCTCGAACCACGGCGCGAC
>CAMNDA010000164.1 GCA_946534745.1 uncultured Verrucomicrobiota bacterium
GAGCCGAGCGCGACGGGCGGGATCGGCGCGTAGCCGCCGGCGAGCCGGAGCGCCAGGTACTGCCAGAGCTGCAGCGCGGGCGCGGCGGCCGCGCCCGCGAGGAGGCAGGCCGCGAGGCCGCGCTCGACCTGCGGGCGCGCGAAGACCGACGCGGCCACCGCGAGCGGCGCCAGGAGCAGCGGCGACGTCCCGCACGGCACGCCCCCGAGCGCGTCCTCGAGCGCGCCGCACCACGCCGCGGCGAGGCCCGCCCAGAGCGGCTCGCGGCGCATCCCCCAGTAGACCGCGGCGCCGAGCAGCAGCGGCGGCTTGAGTCGCGCGGCCCCGAGCGGCGGCGAGAACTCCTGCGCCGCCGCGCAGACCGCGACGACGACGAACATCACCAGCAGCGTCGTCCACGCCCGCGGCTTCACGGCGACTCCCTCCCCGCGGCGGGGCCGGAACAGAGTACGAAGACGCGGCGGAGAGCGCCGAAGTCGACGTAGGGGGCGACGACGGCGCGCTGGTAGAGGCGGGATTCGTCGGGGCCGACCTCGGAGACGACGCCGACGGGGAGGCCCGCCGGATAGACGCCGCCGAGGCCGCTCGTGAGGACGCGCGCGCCGGGGGCGACGGCGGCGTCCTTGTCGAGGTACCCGACGGTGAACGGCGCGGAGGAGTGGAGCATCTCCAGCGCCCGGTCGCCGCGCGCGATGCCGCCGCCCTGCACGACGCCGCGGAGGGCGCCGGCGGGCGTCTCGACGACGCACGAGAGGCGGCTGTTGGCGTCGGAGAGCAGGAGCACGTCCGCCGTGCGCTCCGTGACGGAAAGGACGCGGCCGACGAGCCCCGCGGCGGCGACGACGGGCTGGCCGGGCGCGACGCCGTCGTCGGAGCCGCGGCCGATCCGGATCTCGTCGCGCCACCCGGTCGCGCCGCCGCGAGAGAGGATCTCGGCGCAGACGAGGCGCGGGTTCTCGGCCACGAGGCCGAGCGCGCGGCGGAGGCCGTCGTTCTCGGCGCGGAGGCGGTCGGTCTCGAGCTGAGCGGCCCGCAGGCGCTCGACCTCGGCGGCGAGCTCGTCGCGCTCCGCGGCGGCCGCGGCGCCGCCGGAGAAGGCGGCGGCGGCGCGGGAGAGGAAGCCGGGGACGGCGCGCGCGAACTTCCCGAAGGGCGCGTTGGCGGCGCGCGCGGAGGACTCCGCGGAGGGCCCGAGGCGCGCGGCGAGCGCGAAGTACGCGGCCGCGGCGGCGGCCGCGGCGGCGGCGAGGCAGATGCGCGTTCGGGTGGTCACGTCCGGCTCCTCCGCCCGGAATCCGGCGGCCGGAGGCCGGGCGCGCGCGCTGCTAGCGGGCGCGCTGGTCCGGGACCGCGGCCTTGCGGATCCACTCGATCTGGTCGAGGACGCGGCCCGCGCCCTCGGCGACGGCGGAGAGCGGGTCGTCCGCCACGTGGACCGGCAGCTGCGTCATCTCCGCGATGCGGCGGTCGATGCCGGTGAGCAGCGAGCCACCGCCCGCCAGCATCATGCCGCGGTCGACGAGGTCCGCGGAGAGCTCCGGCGGCGCGTTCTCGAGGCAGCGCGTGACGCTGAAGACGATCTCGGTCACGACGTCGTTGAGCGCCTCCTCGCGGATCTCCTGCGAGGTGATCTCGAGCGTGATCGGGCGGCCCTTCACCAGGTCGCGGCCCTTCACCTCGTAGGTGAGCTCCTGCTCGAGCTTGTAGGCGGACCCGATCTTGATCTTGATGTCCTCCGCCATGCGCTCGCCGATCAGGAGGTTGTAGCGGTCCTTCATGTGCTCGATGATGGCGCGGTCCATCTCGTCGCCGCCGACGCGGACGCTCTTGGAATAGACGATGCCGGCGAGCGAGATGAGCGCGACGTCGGTGGTGCCGCCGCCGATGTCGACGATCATGCTGCCGGCGGGCTCCGTGACGGGCATCCCGACGCCGATCGCGGCGGCCATCGGCTCCTCGATGAGGTAGACCTGGCGCGCGCCGGCGTGGAGCGCGGCCTCCTTGACGGCCGTCTTCTCCACCTGCGAGATGTCGCCGGGGACGGCGATCACCGCGCGCGGCTTGCGCATCGCGTGGCGCTGGGCGTTCGTCTTCTTGATGCAGTACTGGAGCATCTTCATCGTGATGTCCGGGTCCTGGATCACGCCCTGGCGCATCGGACGGACGGCGATGATGTTGCCCGGCGTGCGGCCGAGCATGCGCTTGGCCTCCTCGCCGACGGCGAGGACGCGGTGCGTGCCTTCCTGGACGGCGACGACGGAGGGCTCGCGCAGGATGATGCCGCGGTCCTTGGCGTAGACCAGGGTGTTGGCGGTGCCCAGGTCGATGCCGATGTCGTTCGTAAAGAGGTTCTTGAATTTGTTCCACATATCGGTTGCGGGGGATGGAGAGGTTTCCGGTGCGTGAAAACACGGCCGATTATAGGCGAGACGCGCGCGCGTGGCAAGCGCATTCTGCCCTTCTGCGCGTGCGCGTGCGCGCTAGAGCGGCGGCGGGGTGTCGTGCGGGGAGACGCAGACGGAGAAGCTCGTGGGGCCGGGGCCGTTCTCGAGGCGCACGAGGACGGCGTTGGCTCCCTTCTGCAGGTGGATGCGGCGGAAGCCCTCGTCGATGGTCCACACCTTGCGGTTGTTGCCGCTCGCCCACACCTTCATGCCGTTCACCCACACGTCGGAGCGGTCGTCGGACCCCGCGGCGAGCCACACGTCGCACTCGCGGTCGACGCGCAGGATCGTGTAGCCGTACCAGATCGCGAACTCGCGCCGGTTCGGCGGGG
>CAMNDA010000165.1 GCA_946534745.1 uncultured Verrucomicrobiota bacterium
GGAGTTTTCTGCGGTCATGCTTCAGTATACCGGGCGGCGGCGGAGATTTCACCCGGCCGCTTGCGGCCGCAGACCGGGGCGGCTTCCCCGCGCCGCGGCCGATCGACGAAATCGACGCAATCGGACAGAGTCGACCGAGCCGAGCTTACGGCGCCAGCAGCGTGTCGGCCGGGACGAGGAAGTCGAACCAGCCGCGGCGGACGACGGACGATGCCAGCTCCCCGTCGTAGACGAGCGCGGTCCGGACCGAAAGTCCGCGCCGGAGCGGAAGCCGGTCGATCTTCGCCCGAACCTCGTCGACGATGCTCGCCGGGATCTCGCGGCGGCGCTTGATCTCCACGATGTAGGCGGACGACTCGGTCTGCACCAGAAGGTCGATCTGGCAGCCCTCGCCGCGCCCGCCGCGGCGGATCCACGGCGCGGCGGAAAGAATGTTCACGCCCGAGAGCCCGAGGTGGGGAAGAAGCGTTTTGAGGTTGTTCGCGACGAGCATCTCGAACTGGAGTCCGAGCAGAGTCTCCCAGCCGGGCAGCGACGAGAGCGGCGCCGCGTCGAACAGCCCTTTTTCGATGCGCTCCCGCTCGGGCAGGACGTAGCGGAGATAGAAGCGCGAATAGCAGTCCTTGATCCGGTAGCGGATCTGGAGCGCCTGCTCGCCCGTCGCGGGATTGAGCCCGCGGTCGGCGGCCACGAAGCCCGCCGTGTCGAGCTCCGTGAGGTCCGCACAAACCTTCGCTCATGTCAACAAAATATGCACACTATTATGAAAACGACAAGAAGTGTGCATATTGCCCATTTGAAAAATTATGCACACTTTTTACTATATTGCGGAAGTGTGCAGGATTATGGCTCGCGTCGCTGTCCGGCCTTCCTTTTGGGGAATCTTCCCCCGCACCGCGCTACGGGGAGGGTGCTGCTTTGCAGCAAATGACGGGTGCGCCTCGGCGCGGCAGCACCACCCAATCAACTCCGCGAACTCCGCACCCTCCGCGTGTCAATGGACCTTGACGCCTACGAACCGGAACAGGCGGTCGCGGTCGCGGCGGAATACGGCGTATCGCCAGTGGCGGTCGCTGGATTCCCCCGGAAAATGGACTGATATCTCGTCCCGTTCTTCATTGTGGCTGGCCCCCCCGACAACGGGGAATCTTTCCTTCGGGAAGGCCCACTCCGAGGCGAGGCCCGTGCCGCGATGGACGATCCGGACGCGGTGTGCGTCCCCGTCGCCGTGCGGAATGTCCCCGTTTATGCACCATCCCCAGCCTGGGAGGAACCGGAATGCCATCGCCCCGTTGAGGAACACGTCGTTTTCCCAGCTTCTCCCTTTCCTGGCATGCTCCAGCTGCCGCCAGCTCACGCCCCATTTCGTCGGGGCGTCCGGATCGGCGCCGAGACGGGCCAAAACCGATGCGACCACCTTCATTCTGAAGCCACGCGGTTCATATCTGCGGAATTCCGATGCATACCAGAGCAGGTTGCGCCCGAATGCGTCGACGCAGGACGCGACGTTCCCCGGACGCTTCCGTTCGATCTCTTCGGCAAGCGCCGGCAGATCGCGGAGCGACCAGTTCGCGGCGGCGTGGAAGAGCAGCCGGCGCGGGTCAAGCCACCGCTTCGTCGCCGCATCGTTTTCCATCAGCCATTCAAGCGTTCCCATCTTGCGCGCATCCCGGTCATGGCGGAGGAGGGACGTGAGCAGCCGGATGTCCACGCATCCGCCCGCGACGGCCAGCGCCATCATCAGACGCGCGGGCTCGCCGGATCGGATCGCCTCCAGCACGAGGGGGTCGAAGTATTGCGCGTCCTCGTCCCATTTGAAGGGAACCCGCCATTTGACATTCGAAAAGAATACAGGGCTCGAGCACCGCACGGTCTCGTATCCCGGCAGTCCGCATTCGCAGTACCACCTGCGCCCTTCCTCCGAATCGAGGAGGAAGAACGGGATGCCCCCCTTGCAGTCCGCCAGAACGGCGTCGCGGAACGCCGGCTCGTGGTTGTAGCGCCAGAGCAGCTCGGCCTTCGTCTCCGGCGCGATGCGCGCGTCGCGGAACGCGTCCGAGAGGATCGTCCGGACCGCCGCCGCCGGCACGGCGGGATCGAAGGTCGCGCACTCGAGCGCGAAAAGCCCCCTCGCCGGCTCCGCGGCGAGCAGGGAAGCAATCCCCTCCGGCGCGACCGGCTCGCCCGCGTCCGCGCGCTCAAGGACGCGGACGCCCCATTGCCGTTCCGGCGTCATTCGTTCTTCCTTTCCTTCTTGTTGTTTTCCACAAGAACGATGACTTTATCGTCCGGCGACTTGCTTTCCCCGGCGGAGGCGGGGCATCACCCTTGACGGCCACCGTCGTCCCGTTCGGCGAACAGCTCCTCCGCAAACTCCGCGTCCATCCATGCGACGAGATCGCCCTTTTCGTCGATTGCCGACAAGTCGCCGCCCGAGTGGTTGCGGAAGAACGCGAACACTTCCAGCAGCGTTTTCTTCGCTCGGTCGAAGATGCCCGGGGAGCCGGACTCGCGGGGGCCGGCGACGTTCAGCACGATTCCGCCGGGCTGTCCGGGCCGCACGGAGTCCTCCAGGGAAAGCATCCAGTCGCGGATTTGGGTGACGGCGTCGGCGTCGGACAGGAGGACGACCTTGCAGGGGCGTCCGTTCTTCGCGGCGTAGTCGGCGGTGTAGGCGGTCCCGCCGACGAGCGGAAGCGTGTCGACGAGGATCAGCGTCGCGTCGGAATCGACCACGTTCCTCCTCGTCCGCTCGCGGAATCCGCCAGTAGGGCACTCCTTCAGGGTGTAGAACCCCTCCGGCACCACGCCGTCCTCGGCGAGGCGCCCGCACGGCATCCAGCCCCCGGTCGCGAGACTGAACGACATCGCGGCGACGAGACCCGCACGGTCGACGCCGGTCTGTCCGCCGCTCACGATCTTCCACGGCCGGCGGTTCATGCTTTTCGACAATGGCGCTAGCGGTGTCTTCGCGTCGGTCGATTGTTCTTGATTCTCATTGTTGGACATGGTTTCTTCTCCTTTCGGTTTTGCGGCCGCGCATCGGCGGGTAGATGGTCGGAAAGAAGCGCCGGTATTTCTCCAGCACTTCGATCCGCGCCCTCCGCGTGTCAGGGCGCGATGCGCTTGCGCAGCGCGGCGCCGTGCTTCTCCGACCACGCCTTGAACGCCGCGTGCGCGAAGAGGCGCTCGCAGGCCTCCTCGCCGGAAACCTTGTCCGTGCCGGCCATGGCGTCCATCATCAGCATCGAGGCGAAGTCGCTCGAGAGCGCCATGCAGACGCGGTAGAAGCCGTCGAGGCGCCGCGCGGCGTCCTGCGCGTCCCGGCCGCGCCACACGTGGTAGGCGGCGGCGGAGCAGAGCGCGAAGCGCAGGTCCGCCTTCTGCGGGATCCGGATTTCCGCCGCGGGGTCGAGCATCGTGGCGAGGACGTCGTCCATCGTCGCGGAGAGCTTGCGGAACTCCATGAACTCTACGCCGGCGCGGTTGCCGACGAGGCCGTAGACCGCCGCGCGGACGAGCCCCTCGTCCTCGGCGGGCATCGCCTCGAGCATCCGGCTCACGCGCTCCCAGGCGCGGGGCGTCGGCCAGCCGCGCTCGAGGTTCTCGCCCTCCTGGTTGAAGAGGAGCCCCGGGCGGAAGCGGATGAACGCCGTCACGACGGGCAGGATGCCGTTGCGCAGGGCCCAGGCGACCCAGCCCTCGGCGTCCTCGCCCAGCTCCACGTGCAGGAAGCGGTTCGCGAGGGCGGCGGACATCGTCGTGGCGACGGCGCGGTCCTGGGTGCGGTTGCCGGCGGCGCAGATGTACCAGCCGTCGGGGACGCGGTAGAGGTCGCCGAGGCGGCGATCGAGGATGATCTCGTAGGCGGCGACCTGGAGCGAGCGGTCGGCGGCGGTGATCTCGTCGAAGAGGAGGATGCCGCGGCTCTCCGGGTCGCGGGGCCAGTCGCTCGAGACGAGCCACTTCACGCCGTCCGGGCCGGGGACGGGCAGGCCGCGGATGTCGACCGGCTCGCGCTGGGCGAGACGCACGTCGATGAAGCCGATGCCGGCCTCGCGGGCGGCGTCGCGCAGGATGGTGGACTTGCCGAGCCCGGGCGCGCCCCAGACCATGAGCGGCGGCAGCGCCGCCGCACGCTCGGGGTTCTTCGCCAGCGTGTCGAGCTGGAGGTTCACCAGCCGGCGCAGTTGCGCGGCGGTCACGGTGTTGTGCATGTCGAGTTGGGGGGACATTTTCTTTGAGGTTGAAGGGGTTGAAAAGGTTGAAGGGGCAGTTTTATGCAGTATACCCGGGCGGAGAGCCAAGTTCAATGTCCGGCCGTGCGTGCGGCGGAGCCGTCACGCACGAGCCGGGCTTGCGAACCGGAAGAGGCGGTCGGGGCCGCGGCGGAAGAGGACCTTAAGAACTCGACGGTCGCGTTTGTCCGGTGATGGTTCGTTCAGGAATTCGACGACGATCGTGTCGGGGTCGTCGCCGTCGCGGCGGAGCAGCAGGCGGGACCGCAGAACGAAGCGCAGGTGGGACTGCTCGATCCGGGGGAACCGCTTCGCCGGGAAGGCCCATTCCGACGCGAGGCCCGTGCCGCGCTGGACGATCCGGACGCGGTGCTCGTCCCCGTCCGCGCGAATGGGTTCTTCGGCGGAACGCCCGGTCCATCCGGCGTCGTCGGAGCGTCCCCCGGGCGAAACCCGCACGCCGTCGAGGAAGACGTCGTGGTCCCAGCTCCGTTCCTCCCGGACCCGCGCGACCTGTCGCCAGCTCGCGCCCCACTTCGTCGGGGCGTCGGGGTCGGCGCCGAGACGGACCAGGAGCGCTTCGGCCTCCTCCGCCTTTCCCGCGGGATTCCGCGTGGCGGCGCAGGACCACGGCGCGACGGGGCGGCGGTAGGCCAGCGCATACCAGAGCAGGTTGCGCCCGAGCGCGTCGACGCAGGACGCGACGATGCCGGGGCTCTTCCGCTCGGACGCCTCGGCGAGGGCCGGGAGGTCGGCGAACGGCCAGTTCGCGGCGGCGTAGAAGAGCAGCCGGCGGGGGTCGAGCCACCGCTTCGCCGTCGCGTCGCGCTCCATCAGCCGGTCGAGGATGCGCGTCTTGCGGAGGCGGAGGGCCGCGACGAACAGCCGGATGTCCGGCTTCCTCCCCGCGACGGCGAGCGCCACCATCAGCCGCGCGGGTTCGTCGGCCGCGATCGCCTCCCGCACGACGTCCTCGAACGGCTCGACGTACTCGAAGGCGGAGGAGCGGCTCCGGATGCGCCCGAAGAGGCCCGGGCTCGAGCACCGGACGGTCTCGTGGTCGGGGAGCTTGCGCGCGCAGTGGGACCTGCGCCCCTCCTCCGAGTCGAGCAGGCAGAACGGGACGGGCCCCCGCAGGTCCGCGAGCGCGGCGTCGCGGAAGTCCGGCTCGTGGTTGTAGCGCCAGAGCAGCTCCGCCCTCGTCTCCGGCGCGACGCGCGCGTCGGCGAACGCGTCCGAGAGGACCGTCCGGACCGCCGCCGCCGGCACAGCCGGGTCGAAGGTCGCGCGCTCGAGCGCGAAGAGCCCGCGCTCCGGCGCCGACGCGAGCAGCCCCGGGATCTCCTCCGGCGGGACCGCTTCGCCCGCGTCCGCGCGCTCGACGACGCGGACGCCCCAGCGCTCCTCCGGCGTCATCGCCGCGAACGCGCGCCGCGCCGCGCGCATCTGCCGCGCCGCCTCCTCGATCCCGCCCATCGCCTCGATGGCGTTTATGAAACTCTGCATCATCTTCGTGTCGTCTCCGGCGCAAACCGCGCGCCCACACGAGATAGAATATACCCCGGCGTTCGTTTCAGATCAATGGAGATTTTGGGATTTTTTGCGAGGCCGGACTTCGGGGGAAAGCGCCCCCCGGTCGCGGCCGGTCGACGACATCG
>CAMNDA010000166.1 GCA_946534745.1 uncultured Verrucomicrobiota bacterium
TCGCGGCCGGAGCCGCTTCCGCGGGCGCGGCCGCGGCGGCGGGGGCTGCGGCCTCGGCCGTCTCGGCGAAGCGCTCCGTCACGTCGGCGGAGACGGTGCCCTGCGGCTTGAGGATCGCCAGGAGCGTCGTGTTCACGAGGAAGGCGATCGCGAGGATGACGGTCGTGCGCGTGAGGACGTTGCCCATCTGGCCGCCGAAGACGGACTCGGCGGCGCCGCTTCCGAAGGAGAGCCCGAGGCCCTGTCCCTTGGACTTCTGGATGAGGATGATGCCGATCAGCATCAGGCACACGACGGCCTCGACCGCCAGCAGGAAGTGGATGAGGATGTTCATGGTGCTTCGGTGGCCCGTGGGTCGTGGGGGAAACTAGGCGTTGGCGCCGGCCGCGACGAGCGCGAGGAAGTCGGGCGCCTTGAGCGACGCGCCGCCGATGAGGCCGCCGTCGATGTCCTTCTTGGCGAGCAGCTCGGGCGCGTTGGCCGGCTTCATCGAGCCGCCGTAGAGGATGCGGACGGTCTCCGCCGCATCGGCGCCGTAGAGGTCGGCGAGGATCGCGCGGATCTGCGCGTGGACCTCCTGCGCCATGTCGGGCGTCGCGGTCTTGCCGGTGCCGATGGCCCAGACGGGCTCGTAGGCGATGACGACCTTCGCCAGGTCCGAGACGCCCTCGAGCGCCTTGCGGGTCTGGCGGTCGATCACGGCGGCCGTCTCGCCCGCCTCGCGCTCGGCGAGCGTCTCGCCCACGCAGATGACGGCGACGAGGCCCGCCTCGACCGCGGCCCTGGCGCGCTGGTTCACGGTCTCGTCCGTCTCGCCGAAGTACTGGCGGCGCTCGGAGTGGCCGACGATGACGTGCGTCACGCCCGCGTCGAGCAGCATGGCGGTGGAGACCTCGCCGGTGTAGGCGCCGCTCGCGGCCCAGTGGACGTTCTCGGCGCCGACCTCGAGCGCGGAGCCCTTCGCGGCCTCGACGACCGCGGGGATGGTGAGGTAGGGCGGGCAGACGAGGATCTCCGGGAGGCTGCCGGCGGGGAGTCCGGCGGCGATCTCCTTCACGAGGGCGGCGCCCTCGGCGGAGGTCTTGTTCATTTTCCAGTTGCCGGCGATGAGGATGCGACGAGACATGGCGTGCGTGCTTCTTGGGAGTTGGGGGAACGTCCGCCGGGCCCAGCCGGGCCCCGTGCGGAACACGGGCGGGGAGTATGCGGAAAACCGCCCGAAAAGTCAAGGGCGAATCGGGATTCCGGAACGGCGGCGCCCCCTTGCGGCGGACGGGGGGGAATGGTAGAATGCCGCCCGTTCGCGTCCCGCACCGGGGCGCGCGGAAACCAACCACACACCCCTCCACACCAACAGGACACAAACGAGGTTCCCACATGGCCGACAACAACATGAGCGTCTCCACCGCGATCGCGGGGAAGAAGGCAGTCTACAAGGGCAAGAAGCTCCGCATCGCGATCATCGGCTGCGGCGGCATCGCGCAGTCCCACATGGCCTCCTACAAGAACATCGACAACGCCGAGGTCGTGGCGGGGTGCGACATCGTCCAGGACCGCCTCGACCTGATGAACGAGAAGTGGGGCATCCCGAAGGAGGCCCTCTTCATCGACGGGACGCAGAAGCCCTGGCTCGCCATGTTCAAGGCGATGAAGGGCAAGATCGACGCGGTCGACGTCTGCACCCCGAACGGCGTCCACGCCCCCGCGGTGATCGACGCCTGCAACGCCGGCCTGCACGCGATGACCGAGAAGCCGATGGCGATGACCGTGAAGGAGTGCAAGGACATGGTCGCCGCCGCGAAGAAGAACAAGGTCAAGCTCTCCGTCGGCTTCCAGCGCCGCTACCAGCACAACAGCGAGAACCTCGCGAGGATGCGCGCCGAGGGCTTCTTCGGCGACGTGATGCTCGTCAAGGTGCGCGCCTGCCGCCGCCGCGGCATCCCGAACTGGGGCGTCTTCGGCCAGAAGGACAAGCAGGGCGGCGGTCCGCTCATCGACATCGGCGTGCACATCATCGAGAGCGCGATGGCGTTCCTCGGCAACCCCAAGCCCGTCTACGCCTCCGCCGGCTGCTGGACGTTCCTCGGCAACAAGCCCTCGAAGGTGATGTCGATGTGGCCGAACTGGGACCACAAGACCTACACGGTCGAGGACTTCGCCTGCGGCCAGATCCGCTTCGACAACGGCACGATCATGCAGATCGAGGCGTCGTTCGCCGACCACCAGAAGGAGCACGACTGCGAGGACTGGTGGGCCTACGGCACGAAGGCCGGCTGCCAGTGGAGCACGAGCGAGATCTACACGGACCAGAACAACATGATGGTCAACATGCAGCCCGTGTTCATGCCCGACTCCGGCTGGGAGTACATCTTCGAGAAGAAGCTGCAGAACTGGGTCGACGGCTGCCTCAAGGGCACGCCGCTCGGCGCCTCGGGCGAGATCGGACTCAACGTCCAGAAGATCCTCTGCGGCCTCTACGACTCGGCGAAGGCCGGCCACGAGGTCCGCATCGCGGACTAGCGGACCAGGGCAGGCTCGCCCCCGCCGCCGCGCGCGCGCCGCGCGCGGAGGCGCCGGGGAGCCGGAACGGACGGCACCCGCCATGAAGAAATTCATCCACGAAGACTTCCTCCTCTCGAACGGGCCCGCCCGCGAGCTCTACCACGGGTACGCCGAGTCGCTCCCGATCATCGACTACCACTGCCACCTCCCGCCCGCGGAGATCGCGCAGGACAAACGCTGGAGGGACATCGCCGAGGTCTGGCTCGGCGCCGACCACTACAAGTGGCGCGTCATGCGCACGGACGGCGTCGACGAGCGCTTCGTCACCGGCGACGCCCCGGCGCGCGAGAAGTTCCGGAAGTTCGCCGAGGCGATGCCGCACGCGCTGCGCAACCCGATGTACCACTGGTGCCACCTGGAGCTGGCGCGCTACTTCGGCATCGACGACCTGCTGCTCTCCGGCGACACCGCCGACGAGGTCTGGGAGCGCGCCAACGCCGTCGTCGCGCAGCCCTGGTTCTCCGCGCGCGGGCTGATCTCGCGCTCCAACGTCGAGGCGCTCTGCACGACGGACGACCCGGTCGACTCGCTCGAGCACCACGCGGCCGTCGCGGCCGACGCGTCCTTCAAGACGAAGGTCCTCCCCGCGTGGCGCCCCGACAAGGGCTTCGCGATCGGCGGCGGCGCCGCGTGGAACGCGTGGGTCGACCGGCTCCCC
>CAMNDA010000167.1 GCA_946534745.1 uncultured Verrucomicrobiota bacterium
CCGCGCCGCGGACGGCGGCCGGAAGCGCGAGCAGGAGGATCGGCAGGAGTCGGGGTTTCATGGGCGGTGTCGGTCGTTTCCGGATGCGCCGCGGCACCCCGCGGAAATCGCGGGAGAAGCGCTTCGCGCATACGGGATACTACGACAGAACCGCCCCGGCCGACGGGAACATTTGTGGAACATTTTCGCGGAAGCCCATGGTCGTTTCGAGACCGCACGACGCGGGGCCACAGGCCGTTTTCCGGCGTCGGTTCGACGCCGGAGAACGGCTCCACGTTCTTTCGAGCCGCCCTAGGGCAGCAGGCGCGCCTCGGTGCGGGCGGAGGCGAAGGATCCGTTCCGGAGGGAGACCTCGAGCGGGGCGCCGGCGGGGATCGAGGCGGCGTCGACGGCGCCGAAGAACACGGCGCGGCGGACGCCGGGGTAGACCTGCGCGCGGGCGATCTCGCGGCCGCCGGCGCGGAGGGCGGCGGTCAGGGCGGGCAGGGCGCCCGGCTTGCGCGGCGCGGGGGCGCCGGGCCCGGCGGAGACGCGCTCCAGGACGGCGAGGACGGAGAGCCGCCCCTCGCGCGGGAGCGGCGCGCCATCCGGGAGGAGCGCCGCGCGCGAATGGGCGGCGGCGTTGCGCATCGTCCGGTCGAGGCCGACGGGCTTCATCCCGAGGCGGCACTCGGGGAACTGCTCGACGATGGCGTCCGGGACGCCGTCCGCGATGGCGCTGTCGAGGAATCCGGTCGTGTAGCGCTGGAAGATGTACGCCTTCACGGAGCCGACGCCGGTTGGGAGCGGGAAGCGGACGTCGCCGCGGGACCCGCGCCACGAGGCGAGCGAGAAGCGCATCATCGAGTCGTGCGCGAGGAGGACCGAGATCCCGCCCGCGGCGTTCGTCGTGGCGACGTTGGAGTACGGGAAGCGGCGCGTGTTGCGCAGCAGCCCCGCGTCGTCCTGGACCTCGCCGGGCTGCGAGACGGCGAGGCGCTCGACGCCGTCGCCGGCGCCGTCGGGCACCGGCCAGCAGCCGGGCGCGCGGCCGGCGGCGACGTCGGGCGGCGGCTCGTCGTACCAGGGCATCGGGCCGAGGCGGCCGGGGAAGAGCTCGCGCAGGCGGGCGCCGAGTGCGTCGTAGAGCAGCCAGCAGCCGAAGGGGTCGAGGTGGTGGTCGGCGGGGTAGAAGACCTCGCGTCCGGCCGCGGCGGCGGCGCGGAGCGCGTCGTCGGGGAAGAGGGCGTCCGGCAGGGCGGGGGAGCCCTCGAGCGCGGCGCGGAGGCGCTCGGCGGCGGACGTGCCGCGGTGCGCGCGCAGGAGCGGGAGCATGCGGTCCGGCCGGACCTGCGCCTTGACGGGCGCGAAGAGATGTACGAAGGCGGCGCCGTGCGCGCGCGCCCATTCGCGGCGGCCCTCGAGGAGGACGACCCAGTCGGCGAGGTCCTCCTCCGGGAGCGCGAGCGCACCGAGCCAGTCGTCGAGCTCGGCCCAGTCGCCGCCGCGGCGGAAGACCCAGTTCCCGAGGCCGGGGACCTCGCGCCCGACGGGGCTCTTGAGGACGCGGAAGCAGAAGTCGCGGTGGAAGGCGAGGATCTCGGTGCGCCAGGCGAAGGCGTCGTCGTACCACGCGGAGAGTTCGGTGCCGAAACGGCGCGAGGAGGTCGTGGCGCGGCACGGGAAGGGGTTCGCGAAGCGGTTCTCGACCTGCTCCGGGAACGGCGCGTAGCGCGGGAATCCGGCAAGCCGGTGCCCGACGAGGGCGGCGGCGGGGAGGCACAGGGCGGCGCACCAGAGCGCGAGGAAGGCGAGTCGGAGTGTCTTCATGGCGCGGCCCTAGAACTTGAAGTAGAGGAAGGCCTGGTGCGTCCCGCCCGCGACGAAGAGCGCGGCGGCGAGGCCGAGGAGCGTCGCCCAGAGGCTCTCCGCCGCCCAGGCGGCGGGCTCCGGCAGCGCGCGCCGCGCGAGGCGGCGCAGCGCGGGGACGACGGGGAGCGAGAGGATCGCGCCCGCGGCGAGGGCGGCGAGGCACGGCGGCGTGGCGTCGATCCACAGCGCCGCCGCGGCGGGGGCGGCGGGTACGGCGCCGGCGAGCGAGAGCAGGAGCGTCCGCGCCGTCGCGAGGTCCGGCGAGCGGAAGAGCGCCCAGCCGAGCGCGACCGCGAGCAGCGCGTACGCGTGGCGCGCGGCGGCGACGGCCGCGCGCCCGGCCGCGGAGCGCGGGCGCGGGGCGTCCGGGAGGAGGCGCTCGGCGACGACGAGCGCGCCGTGCCAGAGGCCCCACAGGAGGAAGGTCCACCCCGCGCCGTGCCAGACGCCGCAGACGGCGAAGACGACGATCGAGTTGAGGCACGCGCGCGCCGCGCCGCGGCGGCTGCCGCCGAGCGGGATGTAGAGGTAGTCTCGCAGCCACGAGGAGAGCGAGACGTGCCAGCGCCTCCAGAACTCGCGGATCGACGCGGCCGCGTAGGGGTGGTCGAAGTTCTCGCCGATGCGGAATCCGAGCATGCGCCCGACGCCGATCGCCATGTCCGAGTAGCCCGAGAAGTCGAAGTAGAGTTGCACCGAGTAGGCCGCGAGGCCGAGCCATGCCATCGAGGGCGCGACGCCCAGGCCCCCGCCCGCGACGCCCCAGACCGCGTCCGCGAGCGGCGCGACGGCGTCCGCGACGAGGACCTTCTTCGCGAGGCCGACGAAGAACCGCCGGAATCCCGACGCCGCGAGCTCCGCCGAGAACGGCCGCGAGCGCAGCTGCGGGGCGATTTCGCGGAAGCGCACGATCGGCCCCGAGACGAGCACCGGGAACAGGAGCATGTAGCAGAGAAAGTCGAGCGGGCTGCGCGCGGGCGGGTGGACGCCGCGCGCGACGTCGACCTGGTAGGCGATCGCCCGGAACGTGTAGAAGCTCACGCCGAGCGGAAGCAGGACCTTCGGGACGGGGATCGCGGCGCCGAGCGCCGAGTTGACGATCTCCGCGAGGAAGCC
>CAMNDA010000168.1 GCA_946534745.1 uncultured Verrucomicrobiota bacterium
GGCGGCGGCGGCGGCTCGACGCAAGACGGGCTCTATGCCGGCGCAGATGGCGGCAACGGCATCGTGATCATCCGCTACGGCGCGGGCGGCGACGGCACGGGCGCGACGGCGCCGACGGTCTCGCTCACAGGCCTGGACTACGATTCGGAAACGGGCAAGGCGACCCTGGACTACCGCGTCGCCTGGGCCGGTTCGGGCTACCAGACGGCCCGCGTCTCCGCCATCTGGGGCTACTCGGAGGACGCGCTCCTCAACACGAATCTGCTGGAGACGTCCATTATCGGCGCGGGCTCGGAAAAAGTCCAGCTTCCCAGCGTGAGCCGCACGGTCTACATCCGCGTCCTCGCGGAGAACGCCGGCGGCGCGGTCGGCGTCTCGCCCGAAATTCTTTCGGTCGTGCTCTACAACCCGCGCGCCCCGGAGGCGACGGCCTCTCTCTCGTCCGTAGTGTGCACGAACGCGGTCTTTGCGGTCGATGTGACGAGTCTCGGCCGGGGCGCCGCAAACGCGACCGTCTCGATCCAGGTTGCGCAGAACCTCGCCTTCACGGGCGACGTCCTTTCGTTCCCGGACCAGACGACGGTCACGGCGTCCGGCACCGCCACGGCGTCTGCCTGGGGGCTCGCTCTCGGATCGACCTATTATGCCCGCGCCGTGGTCTCGAACAACATCGAGCAAGTCTACGAGACGGACGCCGTCCGCTTCACGACGCTCGTTCCGGGCCCGCCCCACGGAACGGCGTCGAACGGCGACCCGGGCTATACGACGTTTTCCGCGTTCGCCACGATGACCGACCTGGGCGTCGGATCCGCGAACGCGTGGATGCGGCTGGAGGTTTCGACGGCCGCGAACTTCGCGACGTTCGACGCGGTCACGCCCTGGCTGGATGCAACGGTCGGCCAGGCGGAAACGCTCACGGCCTCGGGGCTCGCTCCGGACACGGCCTACCACGCTCGCGTCTGCCTCAGCAACTGGTGGAACGAGGTCACCTACCTGCCGCTGGTGGATACGGCCACGCGCGCCGAGCCCTTTGCCGCAAGCGGACTCTCTTTCGCCGCCGGTGCCGGTGACACGGTCGACTTCTCCTTCCCCGTGACGGCCCTCTACGACGGCGCAACCGTTTCCGCGACGCTCGTCTATGCCGGCGCCGAAGTCGGGACGCAGTCGGCCGCCGCCCCCGCCACGCTCTCGTGGACCGGCGTCGCCGCGGCAGCCGAAACGGCGACCGCGACGGTCGTCGCGACCGCGACGCTTCCCGGTGGCGAGACGGTCGAGAAGACGTGGACGGTATCCGTCATGCCCGGCGCCTCGTCCACCGCCGTCGCGGACGTGACCGTCTACGCCTCCGCCGCGAACGCGCTGTGGATGCGGCCCGGCGATGTCGTGCTTCTGCCCCCCGTGGCGGGCTCCGGCTTCTACCAGTCCCTGAACGAACGCTTCGCGACCGTCGAGGGGAACACGCTCACGGCGCTCGAGCCCGGCATCGTCGGTATCCGTTGCGCGGACATGTACGCCACGACGACCATCATGGGCGTTGTGATCTTGCCAGACGCCATCGGCGAGGGAGCGGTCTACGTCTTTGACGAATCGAAGTGGTCCGACGACTCCTGGACGAAAGCCGTTTCGTGGAAGAAGGTCGACGGCAACACGCGAACCGCCGTTGCCTCGAACGACTCCTGGCCCTGCAATGCGGACGATATCGCGATCCTGCCGTTCTACAGCCGTGCGGGAGACCAGTACATCCGCCACCGTTCGGACATCACGCTCGGCGGCCTCTACGCCGGCATGATCCGTCCCGACACCTACGTGAACTGCCATCTCGAGCGTTTCAAGGACGTTACCCTGAAGACCGTCACGTTCCGGCGCACGGACGGCCAGCCCGTGGACGTGAAGACCTGCCCGAACTCCGAGGGCGGCAACTACAGCCGCATCGTGCTGGCCGGCTACGACATCGATGTCGTGTGGGCGAGCGACGCGATCATCGACGGGTGTTCATCCGAAACGGATTTGAACGGTCCGCGCGGGCGCTTCTACGTGAAAACCGGCGGCAGCACGAACACGCTCCAGAACGTCACGCTCACGTTCCAGGGCTACCCGGGCTATCAAATCAACGGAAACGGCGGAACCGACACGATCAAGGGCGTCTGGAAGGGCACCGGCACGATCGTGAAGAAGGGTTTTGGCGGCATCGCCTTCGACGGCGACTTCTCCGGCTTCTCCGGCACGATCCGCGAAGTCACCGGCCCGTCGCCCGGCAATCTCAAGGACAACGCGGCGGGTCTCCTGATGCGCGCGGCCGGCGCTTCGAACGTTGCGGCGCACGTCTACGGCTGGCCCGCCTACAACCACAGCACCGGTGCGATGGAGTTCAACAGCCTGAGCCGCGGCCTGCTCGGCACGGGCGGCTACGGCGTCGGTCCGGAGAAAGGCGTGCAGGGCCCCGCCAAGGGACTGCACATGCACGGCGGCACCTACAAGGCCTACGCCATCGACAACACTTCGTGGGGAGTGGGCGTCAAGGACGAGAAGGCGTTCGACGTTCTCTCCGTCGGCGCGGGCCTGAGCTACCTCACGTTGCAAGCCCCCAACAACAACGGCGGCGGCAAGCCCATCAACGCCGTCACCGCGAAGTCGCTCGCGCAGACCGACAAGGGCACGCTCGTGATCTACGACCCCTCGTGCAACAATGCGCCGGGCTCAAACGTCACGAACAGCATGTTCACGATCGAATCGCCCGAGCGCTACACCACGGGCGTCCCGGGCGACTGCCTGGTGACGGATGCCTACCCGATCATTCCGTGGATCGTCGTCAACCGCGATTCAAATTACGGCACCATCGAGTTTGCCGCGTTCGACGCGAACGGTCGAATCGTGAAGGCACAGTGGAACAACAAGGAAATCGACAAGCCGAACTCCGAGAACTCGAACGCCTATGCGGACAACAAGCACCTCGACAACGGGACGGCGACGGACATCACCGTCAACTCCCTCTATCTCGGCAATTCGAACTACCGCAAGACGCTCGGCGCGGGACGAACGCTCACCATCACGTCCGGCGGCCTCGTCCTCCACGGGGTCGGCTCCGGAATCGGTGTCGCGGGCGGTGCGGAGAACGGTTCGCTCGTCCTAGGAGACGCGACCCATCCGGCCTATGTCTACGCCAAGTCCTTCTCGGGCACGAACCGGATTTGGTCGGCCGTGACCGCTGCCGGCGGCTTTGTGAAGAGCTGGACCGGCAACCTTGAGCTCGGCGGCGACCAGACGGGCATCGCGGACGAGATCGCCGTGAACGCCGGCACGCTCGCGCTCGGCAGCGCCGACTACGGCATCACGCTGGCGAACGGCCTTCCGATTCGCGTCTGCGCGGGCGCGAAGCTGATCCTGCCGAGCCGCAACGCGGTCGCGAACAATCCGCTCAAGATTGACGGCTCTGGTGGGGCGTTCGGCACGGTGGAGCTTCCGGTCGACCAACTCATCGCCTCGGTCGCCGTGCGCGACGTGTTCGAGTCCGATGCCTGGACCACGCTGCCCGCGGGAACCTACGGCTCGTCGGGATCGGGCGCGGAATTCGTCCGCGACGACCTGTTCGCCGGCCCGGGCGTCCTGACCGTCGGGCCGGCAGCGCCGTCCACGGACGTGATGCTGCTCATCTGGTAGGCCTACGCGAGGCCCCAGAGGCCGAGCAGGTAGTCCCGCGCGCGGACGATCTCGTCCGCGGTGCGGGCGGGGCGGGGCTCGAGGACGAGCGGCAGGTCGGTCGCGGCGAAGGGCGCGAAGATGCGGAAGTCGACGAGACCGCCGGGCGGCATCGCGTGGTCCTCAAGCGGCGGGAGGACGTCGTGCAGGTGGAAGCCGCCGATGCGCGGCGCCATGCGCTTCACGAGGCCGGCGTGGTGGACGATCCCGAGCTCGTGGCGGCGCTGGGCGTGGCCGGAGTCGTGCCAGTAGGCGAGGGGGGCGCCCTCGAACTCGCGCAGCAGCTGCGCCATCTCGTTCTCGTCCGGGCAGCCGTCGGCGGTCGGGAGGTTCTCGAGGCAGAGCAGGACGCCGAGCCGCTCGAGCTCCGGGAGGAGGATCCCCAGCGAGGCGCGGAGCGTCTCGAAGTACTTCGGGGCCCTGCGCGCGCGCTTGTCCTGGAAGCGGAGGAGCTTTCTCTCGTAGGCGAGGGGCTTCGAGGCGCGGACGCCGTCCTCGACGAGCGCGTCGAGGCGGCGCGCGGCGCGGAAGACCGGGACGCGCCCCGCGTGAAGCACCATCGGGCGCACGCCGAGCTCGGAGGCGAAGCGGGCGGAGTCGAGGACGGCGTCGATGCCGTGGCGGCGGCCGCGGAAGTCGGCCGGATCGCAGATCGAGAAGGGTTCGGGGCCGGCATGGCTCCCGGGCCTCGGGTTCGGGCAGAACGCGTGGATCGAGGAGACCTTGATCCGCCCCTCGCGCAGACGGCGCCTCACGCCGTCGGCCTGGCCGAACGTCAGCGCGTAGCCGAGCTCGACCGTGTCGAAGCCGAGCGACACGATCTCGTCGAGCATCGCCTCGCCGGTCTCGTGGCGGCCGGAGTTCCAGCAGGTGGAGAGGGAGAGCCTCATTCCTTCGCCTCCTCGTCGGCGAGCGCCGCCGCCCGTTCGCGCAGGCTGCGCGTGGCGCGGGCCCGGATCTGGTCCACGGCGTTGCGCGTCAGGCCGTAGGCCGCGGCGACGTCCTCCGGGCGCTCGCCGCCGAGCGCGACGCGGCGGAAGATCTCCTTCGTCCGCGTCTGCACCGAAGGGTCGGCCAGATACTGCGAGAGCGCGACCTCGTAGGCCGCGTGGCGCCACGCCCGGGCCTCGCCCTCGGCCGCCCGGTCGGCGGCCGCGAGGTCCGCCGCGCCGGCGAGCGCGGCGTCCGCGCGCGCGCGACGGCGCAGCTCGTCCACGGCCAGGAAGCGCAGGATGCCTGCGAGATAGGCGCGGAAGTGCCCCTTCTCGTCCGGCGCGTGGCGGTAGTCCGGCAGACGCTTCGCGAGCGCGAGGAACGTCTCCTGCACGAGGTCGTCCGCGGCGTCCGCGAGCGAGGGGAACTTCGCCGACAGGAACGAGAGCAAAGCTGGGCGGTAGCGCGCGACGAGCTCCGCCCAGCGCGGCGACTGCGCGTTCGCGCCCAGATCGCGCAGAAGGGTCGTGGAGGTGGTGGGAAAGGGCATGGAAGGGGAAGGGTTGAAAGGTTGAATGGTTGAAAGGGGGGCGAGAGGAGTGTGGTGGTGGACTTCAATCGGTCGGCTCCAGGCGGAGGCGGACGCCGACGGTGTGCCCGGGCGGGGCCCAGAGGTCGGAGTGAAAGCGAAGGGTTATGTTCTGGATGCCGGGGTAGAATGTCATCGGCACCTCGCGGGGGCCGGCGGTCGGGCGTCCGCTCACCCGGTCGGACTCCATGACGGCGGAGCCGTCCAGTTGGTCGTATGCGCCGCCGCGGCCGCCGTGGTCCGCCTTGCCGGCGAAGTAGGGGACGTACTGGATCGTGAACGGCCGGAAGTCCCGCCCCCGGATGCGGCACCAGGTCTGCCCGACGCCGCCCGGCACCTCGAACTCGAGGACGCCATCCCCCACCGGGGAGACCCGGACGGGATGGGCCGAGCCCGTGGTCCATACGGCGTTCGTGAATCCCGTCGCCAGACCGAGTTCCGGCGCGGGTATCTCGCGGTCCTCCGCGGCGCGCGCCGCGGCGTCCGCGAGCGCCTCCCGCTCCAGCGCCATCTGCCCGCCGAGCGTCGTCTCGGCGGTCGTGAACCGCAGGGCGCGGTCGGTCGGCTTCGGGTTCTCCGGATCCGGCTCGTCGTAGGGCTCGGCGAAGTCCTCCGGGAAGATTGAGAGCACGTGCGGCAGCGCGACGAACGCGCCCGGCCCGAGCCGGAAGTGCGGGCTGTGCGCCGGATCGGGGTCCTCCGTCGCATCGACCAGCGCGGCCTCGCGCACCGAAACGAGCGACGCCGGCGTGCCGACGATCGTCGCGTCGAGCCGACCCGGCCCGACGATCTCGACCGTCTGCGGCTCCGTGAGGTCCAGCGGCCGCGCGAGCGCGACGTGCCGCCCCTCCAGGCGGACGCGCACGAGGGGGCGTCCGTCGTAGACCGAATACGACGCCACTTCCCGCCATGCCGGATCCGCCTCCG
>CAMNDA010000169.1 GCA_946534745.1 uncultured Verrucomicrobiota bacterium
CCCCCCCCGCCGTGGCGGGCGGCGCGTTCGTCTCCGCGCCCCCGGCGTCGGCGCGGAGGGCGACGACGGCCGCGGCGGCGGCGAGAATCCTACATGGCGTCGTCATCGGCGGAGGCCCCCCGGCCCGACATCGAGTCCCCGCGACGGACGGGCGCGGGCACGGGCGAAGGCACGGAGACCGGACGCGCGCCGGGCGCCGTCTCCATCGCGCGCCGGGCGGCGGCCGCGCGCGCGGCGGAGGCGGGGCTCCAGGTGGCGACGACGCCGTAGACCTTGCCGCCGGAGACGGGATGCACGGCGTTCCAGCGCTTGACGGTCGCGATTCCGGCGATCTTCATCTCGTCGGCGACGGCCGCCGCGCGGCGGCGGAACGCCGAGGCGTCCGTATACTCCTCGGCCGCGTTCTCGAACTCCTCGACGGTCTCGACGCTCGCCATGTCTGAGGCGACGGCGACCGTCCGCCCCGCGAACTCGCGGATCGCCGCGATCGCACGCTGCCGGGCCTTCTCCTCGGCGGCCCCGGCAGCCATCGCGGAATCCGATACGGCGCCGGCCTGACCGAAGGCGACGAGGACGAGCCGGCCGTTCTCGTCGAGCTTCTGCTGGATGCCGAACGTGGATACGAGCGTCTTCGCGTCCTGCGGGATCTGCTGGGCGATCGGCCGCTTGGCGACGCCGGCGGGGAGGGCGGCTCCGGTCTGGAGGGAATGCGCCATGGCCTGGAGCTTCGGACTCCAGACCGAGACGACGCCGATCTCCCCCTTGCCGGACGCCGGGATTCCCTCGAACGTGCAGGCCGCCTGCATCCCGCAGACCGAGGCGCGGGCGCAGGAGCGGATCGTCCGGGCGAAGGCCTCGGTCGCGATGCTCTTGGCGGCGGCCCGTTCGCGGGCGGCGGCGTCGGCCGTTCCGGGGTCGACCCCCTCGTCGCGGAGCGCCTTGTCGAGCTTGGCGTGGAGGAGGCGCCGGAGCTTCGAAACGACGCTCGCCTCGTCCGACTCGACGGCGTCATTGCCGGCGAACGCGCCTTCCGCGTATTCCGACACCATGGACGTCCGGATCCGCGTCGCAAGGAACTCCGCCATCTTCGCCTCCGCGTCGAGCATCGCCTTGTCGAATGCGTTCACGCGCGAGTCGACGTAGGTGCGCGCGGAGGGGTCGGCCTGGATCACGCCGGTTCCGCAGGACACGAAGAACCCGGGGCCGTCGGCACGGGCGTTCCAGCCCTCGGTCCAGCCCTTCTCGGCGAGATAGCCGTCCATCAGTTCGCGAACGGACGTGCGCCCGACGGAAGACTCGGCGGGGATGGCGGCCTCCGGGGCGGCGGTCTCCGCGGCGGCCGGGAGGATGGCGGCGAGCGCCGCGAGCGCGGCAGCCGGAAGGATTCGGTGGAATGTTTTCATCGTTTTCGGTTGGGGTTGTTGTTGGGAAAGGGAAGGGCGCCGGATCCGCGGGCTACCAGGAGAGGGTCCACGTGTTGGCGTCGAAGGAGACGGAGTCCGGCCGGCTCGAGGCGGGGACGGAGCGCTCCATCTCGGCGGAGACGAAGCGGCGCAGCGCGTCCATGTCGAGCTGGCAGCGGAGCGTCAGCGTCGCGGTCGCGGCGGTCGCGTCGACGCGGAGCGAGGGCGCCTGGCAGCCCGGAACGCGGCCGACGCAGGCGACGATCCCGTCGAGCGTCTTCTCGAACGAAGGCGAGTAGTTCTCGAAGACGAGGCGGACCTCGCGCCCGGTCGCCGCCATGCGCCCGACCATCCGGTCGAGGCCCTCGTGGAGCCGGCCGTGGAGGTCGCGCATCGCCTTCTCGGTGGCGCGGTCGCGCTTCCGCGCGGCGTCGGAGCCGGCGAAGTCCACGGCGCGGGACGGGTCGTTGGACGCGGAGAGCAGCTCGGAGCCGGTCGCGGCGTCAAGGACGCGGACCGTGCAGGAGAGGCGCCAGCCCTCGCGCCCGTCGGCCGGGTGCGCGACCGGCGCCCACGCCCCCGCGCAAAGCACGAGGTAGGACGCCGAGGCGCGGTCCGTCGTGACGGGGCAGCCCCATGCGGCGAACTTCTCCGCGAGGGCGGCGTCGAGCGCGCGGTCGCCTGTCGGCTCGACGAAGAACCGCAGGTCGCCCATCGCGGCGAGCGCCGCCTCGTAGGATGCCTGCAGGCCGCCCCGGTCGACCTCGGCGAGGATCGCCACGCGGTAGCTGCCGCCGCCGACCTCGCCCTCCGCCTCGACGCGGTAGGTCCGGACGAAGCCTCCGGCCGAGGCGAACACGCGCGCCGTGGCGGCCATGTCGAGCGCCGCGCCGCTCGCGGAGACGGACGCGCCGAGGACCATCTCCACGGCCGATGCCTTCGCGGCGGCGAGAGCCTGCGCGCGGGCGACGGCGAGGCCGCCCTCGCCGGGCGGCACCGCGCCGAACCCGCACGCGCGGACGGTCCCCGCGCCGGCGCCCGCCGAGGCGGCGGCAAGCGCGGCGGAGGCGTCCGCCGTGCGCTCCGTGGCGACGAGGACGGCCCGGGCGCCGCCGGACGGCGTCTCCTCCGCGACGACGTCCTGCACGCCGCGCAAGAAGGCGTCGGCCCGCGTCTCGATGCGGCGGCGGAAGGATTCCGAGAAGGAGGATCCGGCGTCGTCCGCCGTTTCCTCCGAGACGGAGACCTCCTCCGCGGACACGCGTTCCCCCGCGATGAATCCGGCCAGCGCCCGCTTCGCCTCGAGGCGGGCGAGGGCGACGCGTTCCGCGCCGGATCCGCCAACGCCGGCGGCGACGGACGCCTCGGCGAGGATCCAGACGCCGGTCTCGGGCGACTCGCCGGCTCGGACGTGCTCGCCGGCGCCCTCCATCTCCCGGCCGAGGGCCGCCCAGTCCGGCGGCGCGGCTTCCGCGCGGAGGCCGGCGGTGAGCGCCGCGGCCGCGAACGCCGTTGCAAGAAGGAATCCGGTTGCTTTCATGTCGACCTCTAGTGTCCGAGCCTCGCGCTCTCGTCCGCGCCGTCCCTGTATTCCGACTCCCACTCGGGAGGAACCGAAAGGCCGTATCCGACGGCGAATACGCGGTTCTCGGCGAGGAAGCCGCGCGGATTCGACCGGTAGGCCTTGACGAGCGGCGCCGCGTCGCGGTCGCCGGTGTTCCAGCGGTACACCTCGAGCCGGGAGGTCCCGTTCGCCTTGGGGACGGCCTCCGCCATCGCCAGGGCGACGTCCACGCCGCCGTCGTCCATGAAGACGACGCACTGCTGGGCCTGCCCGATGCCCTCCTCGAATCCGGCGGAGAGCGTCATCTTGTCGCCCGTCGTGGTGGCGGAGACGATCCGGCCGCCGACGGGGAACGTGTTGCCGAGCTTGTTGGCGACGACGGCCAGCGCCTTGAGCGCCGCCTCGGTGATGGCCTGCCGCTCGTCGGCCGTGTCCATCCCGGCCAGGGCGCGGCCCGAGTAGGAGAGGATCTGGCGGCGCGCCGTTCGCCCGCGAGCCTTCTCCGCGAACCGGACGGTCCGCGTCCTGAGGTCCTCGCACGAGAAGTCGCATTCGACCTCGTAGATCAGCAGCGTCTCGTTGTAGAGGTCCTGGCGCTCCTTGGTGACGGTGAGGCGGCCGTTGAGGACGAGGTCGATCGTCCGCGCGTCGACGGGCTCGCGCATCCGCACCGAGTCGCCCTCGACGTCCTGGAGGGCCTCGAAGAACGCGACGCCGCCGCGGTTGTGCGCGGAGAACACCGTGAACCGCTTCAGCTTGGCCATCTCCGTCTGCAGCCGGGCCGCAAGGGCCGGATCGACCGCAAGCGGCGCCCCGGTCTTGCGGTCGATGCCCTCGACCGCCTCGAAGGACACGCCGAGCTGTAGCTTGCGGAAGTTCTCCGCGCTGTAGTTCGCCGGGAGGCGGATCGGACCTTTCGCGAAGTCCTTCCGGGAGTACGAGACCAGGGTCGGGTCGAGCTGAAGTTTCGGCGCGTCGGTGGCGCAGCCGACGAGCATCAGGACGGCGACCGCGGCAAGGGCGCGGGCGGCGGCGTTGCGAAAATCGGGGCGGGGCGTTCTCACGGTCGGTTTGTTCTCCGCCGTCCCGAGGTGTCGTGGAGATGTCCGGAAGCGATGGGACGGCAAGGAAGGGGCGCGCCTCCGGTTGCTCTCCACCTGGGGCACGGCCAAGCGCCCTTGAAGAAGAAACGAGCCGGGGCGCGCCCGAAGCGCGCGGCGGCAGGTGTCCCTCTTCGTGAAAGTTTGGCCGTTTTCAGGTGGAGGACGCCTGCGGATCGTGAGATCGCAGTTGTGGCCGCGATTCTACCATCCTGCCGCGCGCGAGGCAAGGGAAATCCGCTTTCGCGGACCTCCGCGCCCCGGTCGTTTCGAAAGAGCGGGCCGTTTCCGGCGGAGAAGCGTGGGGACGGCGCATGGCCGCCCCCTGCTTATGTACCCGGAACTCCGGCCGAAATCTTACGCGGGCTCCCAGCGGTCGCGCTGGCCGCGGGCGGATCCGCCATCGCCATTGGCGGAATGGAAGCGAATCCGCCATTGTCGATGGCGTTTTTTCGTTGACAGACATCGGACTTCGTGGGAGAATGACGGCCTCATGAAAGCCATCCGCCGTCTTCTTTCCGCACCCGGGGACCACTTCTTCCTGTTCGGTCCGCGCGGCACGGGAAAGTCGACCTGGCTCAGACAGACGTTTCGCGACGCCGTGTTCCTCGACTTCCTCAAGCCCGCGACGCTCCGGACGTTCCAGCCGCATCCGGAACGGTTCCGGGAGTTCGTCGACGCGCATCCGCGCGCCCGGACGTTCGTCGTGGACGAAGTCCAGCGCGTCCCCGCCATCCTCGACGTGGTCCACTCGCTGATCGAGGAGCACCGGAAGGTCCGCTTCGTCCTGACGGGCTCCAGCGCCCGGAAGCTCAAGAAGGCGGGAGTCGACCTTCTCGCCGGCCGCGCGCTCAGGCTTTCCATGCATCCCTTCCTGGCGGCGGAGCTGGGAGACGCCTTCTCCCTCGACCGGGCGCTGCGGAACGGGCTCCTTCCCGTCGTGGCCGGGGCGAAGTCCGCCACGGCGACGCTGGCCGCCTATCTCGAGCTCTACATCCGGGAGGAGGTCGTCCAGGAGGGGCTCGTCCGCTCCCTCGACCCGTTCGCGCGCTTCCTCGAGGCCGCGACCTTCTCGCACGGCGCGCAACTCGTCTCCACGGACATCGCCCGCGTCTGCCAGGTCGGCCGGACCACGGTCGACGGCTACCTGAAGATCCTCGAGGACCTGATGATCGGCGTCCGGCTTCCGGTCTTTTCCAAGCGCGCGAAGCGGGAGCTCGTCGCGCACGAGAAGTTCTACTTCTTCGACTGCGGCGTCTTCCGCGCGCTCCGTCCGAAGGGCCCGCTCGACCGGCCGTCGGAAATCGACGGCGCCGCCCTCGAGGGCCTCGTCTTCCAGCATCTCCGCGCGTGGAACGACTTCTCCGGCGCGCCGGACTCGCTCGGATACTGGCGCACCCGGGCGGGCGTCGAGGTCGACTTCGTCCTCTACGGCGAGCGGGACTTCGTCGCCGTCGAGACGAAGAACGCCGCCGTCCTCCGCCCCGGCGATTTCGCCGGGCTCAAGTCCTTCCGGGAGGACTACCCCGAGGCGCGTCCGGTCCTGCTCTACCGCGGGGAGGAGCGCTTCCTGCGCGACGGCGTCCTCGTCCTGCCCGTGGAGGACTTCCTCCGGGCCCTCGTGCCGGGCCGGCCGCCGCTGGCCGCGTTCTAGCCCCGCGAACCGACCGTGAACGACCCCGCCACCGGATTCGACGACTGGCTCGCGACGCGAGGAGACGCGCCGGCGGGCCCGGACCGGATCGTGCCCGAGGGCGCGAAGCTCGGACCGTGGACCGTCGGCGGACTGCTCGGCCGCGGCGGAAGCGGCGAGGTCTACCACGCGGAGGCCGCGGAGACTGTATCTCACGCAGAGAACGCGGAGGGAGCGGAGGCCGCGGTGGCCCTGAAGGTCCTCCACCGGACGGACGAGG
Source organism: uncultured Verrucomicrobiota bacterium (assembly GCA_946534745.1). Lineage (GTDB taxonomy): Bacteria > Verrucomicrobiota > Kiritimatiellia > RFP12 > UBA3636 > UBA3636. The sequence goes on from CAMNDA010000169.1 coordinate 5,981, forward strand.
CCGCGGTCGAGCGCTTCCGGCGGGAGGCGGCGATCCTGAAGGAGCATCCGCATCCGGCGCTGCCGCGGTTCTTCGGCGCGGGCGAGACGGCCGACGGCCGGCCGTGGATGGCGGTGGAGGAGCTGGAGAGGCGCGAGCTGCCGAGCCGCGACCGGGACGTGGCGCGTTTCCTCCTCGCGCTCTGCGGCGGCGTGGCGCACCTGCACGCGCTCGGGCTCGTGCACCGCGACGTGAAGCCCTCCAACGTCCTGTTCCGCGCCGACGGCTCGCCGGTGCTGATCGACCTCGGGCTCGCGAAGCCGATCCCGGGTCCGGAGGCCGGCGGAAACGAAAACGCCACCGGGCCGTCGACCCTTTCCGTCGTCGACGGGAGGGCCGTCGGCGTCGGCACCCCGGGCTACGCGGCGCCGGAGCAGTTCGCGGGAGGCGAGATCTCGCCCAGCGCCGACCTCTACGCGCTCGGCGTGCTCGCCGGCGCCTGCTTCGCCGGAAGGCCGCCGCGGTGCTGGCGCGGAATCCTGCGGCGCGCGACGATCGCGCTGCCGGGCGAGCGCTACGCGAGCGCGGCGGCGCTGGCGCGCGCC
>CAMNDA010000170.1 GCA_946534745.1 uncultured Verrucomicrobiota bacterium
CGCGCGCGAACCGGAGGGGACGTGGTACGACCTGCTCGCGACGCGCGACGTCGGCCGCTCCTGGTGCGCGCACGCCTACGCGCTCAACGCCGCCGCCGGGCGGCGCCTCGCGGAGCTGCTCGCGCCGATGGCCGTGCCGTGCGACGCGTGGTCGACCTTCGCCCGCTGCGGCGTGCGCGTCCTCGTCGCCTCGCGCCCGTGCGCCCGGACGCGCGGGAACGACTCGACGATCCCGCGCCCACAGAACGGCCTCTGGCGCTTCCGGCTCGTGCAGAAGGCCTACTGGCTGCGCTACCGCCTCGCCTTCCGGCTCGACCTGCTGCTGCGGAGGATCTCCGGGCGATGAAGCTCGACTTCGCGCGCAACGCCCGGCGCAACATGCTCGCCTCCGCCGTGAACAACGGCGTGAAGACGGTGATCCCGTTCGTCAACCGGACGCTCTTCCTATGGCTGCTCGGGCCCGCCTACCTCGGCCTCAACGGGCTCTTCGGCTCCGTGCTCGGCGTCCTCTCGCTCGCCGAGCTCGGCTTCAGCACCGCGATCGTGAGCTCGATGTACAAGCCCATCGCGGAGGACGACGAGGAGCTCGTCTGCGCCTATCTGGGCTTCTACCGGACCGTCTACCGCTGGATCGGCACCGCGGTGCTGTGCATCGGGCTGTGCCTGCTGCCGTTCCTGCGGCACCTCGTCCACGGCGCCGTCCCGCCGGACGTCGACCTGCACGTCCTCTACCTCGTGCACCTCGCCAACTCGGCGCTGAGCTACTTCGTCTTCGCCTACCGCGGGCCCGTCCTGAGCGCCTACCAGCGCGGCGACGTCGCGATGAACGTCCGGACGGTCCTCGCGCTGGCGCAGTTCGCCGCGGTCGTGCTCGTGCTGGTCCTGACCCGCAGCTACTACCTCTACGTCGGCACGACCGTGCTCTTCACGGCGCTCACGAACGTCGCGATCATGGTGCAGTCCAAGCGGCTCTTCCCGAAGATCGGCCCGCGCGGCGCGCTCGCGCCGGAGAAGCGGCGGCAGGTCGTCGCGGACGTGCGCCACATCTTCATGCACAAGGTCGGCGGCGTGATCTCCTACCAGACCGACAACCTCGTCGTCTCGGCGTTCCTCGGCCTCGTCGCCGTCGCGGCCTACGGCAACTACTACTACGTCGTCACCGCCGTGGCGGGGTTCGTCGCCACCGTCTACAACGCGATGACGGGCGGCTTCGGCAACCGCATCCACACCGAATCGAAGGAGGCGAACTTCCGCACCTTCCTCAAGGCGCTGCGGCTCTCGCTCGTCGCGATCCTGTGGTGCTCGGCGATGATGACCGCGCTCTACCAGCCGTTCATCGCGGTGTGGACGAAGGGCAACCCCGACCTCGCGCGGCACTTCGCGACGCCGCTGCTGATGGTCGTCTACTTCTACGTGAACCAGGCGCGGCAGATGCTGCTCACGTTCAAGACGGCGGCCGCGCTCTGGCGCCCCGACCGCTGGAAGCCGCTCGTGGGCGGCGCGGCGAACCTCGCGATGAACGTCGCCTTCGTGATCCTGCTGCCGGACGAGTGGAAGCTCGACGGCGTGATCCTCTCGACCATCCTCTCCTACGTCCTCATCCAGATCCCGTGGGAGTCGCGCGTGCTCTTCACGCGCTTCTTCGGCCCGGCCGAGGCGCGCGCCTACTGGGGCCGGCAGGCGCGCTTCGCGGCGCTCGCGGTCGCGCTCTGCGCCGCCACCTGGGGCTGCGCGCGGCTCGTCCCGCTCTCGGGCTTCGCCGGCCTCCTCGCCAAGGCCGCCGCCGCCGCCGCCTTCTCCGGCGCGGCCGTCCTCGCCCTCTTCCGCCGCGACCTCGCCGCGGCATTCCGATCCCGGAAAGGACGCACCGCATGAACGAATCCTCCGACATCGATTTCGTCGTCACGTGGGTCGACGGCGCGGATCCGGCGTGGCTGGAGAGCCGGCGCCGGTTCCGGCCCGAGGGCGGCGGGGACGGCGAAAAGGGCGCGGGCGGCGCGAACGCCGCGTGCCGCTACCGCGACTTCGGGACGCTCCGGCACTGGTTCCGCGCGGTCGAGGCGTGCGCGCCGTGGGTGCGGAAGGTCTTCCTCGTCACGGCCGGGCAGAAGCCGGACTGGCTCGACGAATCCGCGCCGAAGCTGCGCCTCGTCGACCACCGCGACTTCATCCCCGCCGAGTGGCTCCCCACCTTCAACGCGCGCCCGATCGAGATGAACCTGCACCGCATCGGGGATCTCGCCGAGCGGTTCGTCTTCTTCAACGACGACATGTTCCTCCTGCGGCCCGTCGGCCCGGACTTCTTCTTCCGCCGCGGCCTCCCGCGCCTGCCGGCGGACCTGGGCTACCCGCGGCGCGTCGGCTTCAACAACTCGAACCGCACGGTCTTCAACGACTACGCGCTGCTGCACCAGTGCCTCGACGTCCCCGCGCTCCTGCGCCGCCACGCCCGCAAGTGGATCGACCCGTTCCGGCTCGGCCCGGCGCGCGCCGCGCGGAACCTCGCGTGCCTGCTCGTGAACGGGACGCTCCCCGTGAAGGGGTGGGGGCACCTCTCCTTCCCGATGCTCAAGTCCACGCTCGCCGCGATCTGGGAGGCGCGGCCGGACGTCCTCGCGGCCACGTCGGCCCGCCGCTTCCGCACCGACGACCAGGTGAACCAGTGGGTCGTCCACGCCTGGAACCTCGCCACGGGCCGCTTCTCCCCGGTCCGCGGCCGCGGGCGCGGGACGCTCGTCGACCTTACGACCGCGAACCTCCCCGCGATCGAGGCCGCGATCGCCGGCCGCACCGTCCCGCAGATCTGCGTGAACGACACCGACGGCAACGACGACCCGGAGCGCACCGGCGCCGTCCTCGTCCGCGCCCTCGACGCCGCCTTCCCGGAGCCATCCTCCTTCGAGAAGGCGTAGCACCCCGCCACGCCGGCGCCCTCGCAGCTCGGTCCCACCGCCGGTGGGGCGAGCCCTCCGGGCGAGCCGCCGCGCATTGCCCCGGGGAAAATGTCGCCTGGCAGGCGACATTTTCCCCGGGGCGTTGTGGCAGTCTATCCCCCGTTCCGCGGGAACAGACCGCCAAACAACCCCAAAACATCCCGCCCGCAAGAAGGAGAATCAAAATGGACCAATCAAACCGCCCGCTCGTTTCGGCATTGCCAATGACGGCCCCCGCCGTCATCGACGACTCCTTCATCAAGTCCCGCATCTTCATGGTCCGAGGCGTCCAAGTGATGCTCGATCGCGATTTGGCGGAAATCTACGAGGTGCCGACCAAACGTTTGAACGAACAGGTCAAACGCAACTCGGAACGGTTCCCGCCGTCGTTCAAGTTCTCGCTTTCCAAAGAAGAGACGGAGGAACTGGTCGCAAATTGCGACCGGTTCGCGCGGATGAAACATTCTTCCGTCCCAATGACGGCTTTCACCGAACATGGAATCATCATGCTTGCGAGCGTCCTCAAAAGCGGCGTCGCGATCCAAGCCGGCATCCGGATCACGAACGCCTTCGTCGCCATGCGCAGGGCGCTCGCCTCCATCGCTCCCGTGATGGCGAGACTCGCGGAAGCCGAACGCCGGCAGCTGGAAGACCGGTCGCGCCAGATCGCCGACCAGGCCCGGAACGAGGAGCGCTTCGACACGATCTTCAAGGCGATGGACGGCGGGGACTTCCCGCCGCAGAAGATTTTCTACGACGGCCAGCTGTGGGACGCGCGGGCGTTCGTGGACCGGCTGGTGAAGAGCGCGAGGAAGTCGCTGCTCCTCGTCGACAACTGGGCGACTGTGGAGACGCTGGACATGCTCGCCGCGAAGCAGAAGGGCGTCGCGGTCGCGGTCGTCACGTCGGAGCATCGCGACCGCAAGGGCAATCCCCGTCCGAAGATACTCCCCGCCGACCTCGCCAAGTTCAACGCGCAGTATCCGACGCTGTCCGTCCGTTTCCGCGAGAACTTCCACGACCGCTTCCTCATCGTCGACGACCGCGACCTCTACCTGATCGGCGCCTCCCTCAAGGACCTCGGCAAGAAGTGCTTCGGCTTCACGAAGATGGACCCCGCGGAGATTCCAAGTCTGAAGGCGAGGCTATAACCCGCCCCTCGCACGCCCGGCCGTATCCGCGGCCGGGCGGCGATGATCGAATGCTCGCCGCTCCGTGGCTCGGAGTTCTCGTCTCAATCCTCGCGGAATGCCGGTTGAACGAAGGAACCGGGAACCGAATTCGTGGCGGGGGCGGACAGGAGGACGCGACGTGCCCACTCCAATCCCTCAGGGTTGGTTTGTTCCCAGCGCTTCACCCACTCCACGGCTCGCTTCTGTCCCGCTTCGGCCGCTTTCAAGCTCCAGACTATGGCTTCTCGCTGCCGGTCGGCGTTCGCGGATTCTTCGCCCAGACAACTGGCGAGATTCCATTGCGCGTCCGCGTCTCCGCCTTCCGCGGCTTTTCGGGTCCACAAGACGGCCTCGGTCCGGTTCAACTCGACGCCGATTCCATTCCAATACAGTTTGCCGAGATCGCGCTGCGCCCGGACGAATCCCCGTTCGGCGGCTTTCCGGATCCATTCCGCGCCTTCGCGCTCGTCCTTTTCCACGCCGTCTCCCGAAATCAGGCAAAGCCCGATCGAGTATTGGGCCGCCGGTTCTCCGCCTTCCGCCGCTTTCCTCCACCAAAAGGCGGCCTTGCCTTTGTCTTGTTCGACGCCTTCACCCGTGAAATGCAATCGGCCGATGTTGTATTGCGCTTTGACGAATCCTTGCTCGGCGGCCTTCAGGAACCATTCCGCGCCTTCGCGCTCGTCCTTTTCCACGCCGTCTCCCGAATAGACGCAGCAGCCGAACGCCCACTGCGCTTCCGCGTCGCCGTTCTCCGCCGCCTTCCGGAACCAGTCCGCCGCTTCGACCGGATCGATCGCCGTGGAAGGGTCTTTTCCCCGCAACGCCTTTGCGAGTTCCACCTGGGCTTCCGTGCAACCGGCTTCGGCCGATTTCCTGAACCAGCCGAGCGCCGCCGCCCGGTCGCGGTTCCAGATCGTAAAACCGAAGCAATACTGGTGGATCGGGTCGCCGCGCTCGGCCTCCCGGCGAAGCGATTCCGTTCCGGAAACGGAATTCGTGTCCGACGATTGGAGAGGGTGCCACCAGAACTGGACCGAGGAATTCGGCCGGGCCGCGGATTTCACGTAGTCGAAGTTGTCGTCGGCGGCATTCGCGTTCGCGTTTTTCGCGCGGACGAGAAGATTGCTCGACAGCGTTTTGTCGCGCTTTACGCCGAGGCCGTACCAATACATGGCGGAGAGCTTGCCCAGCGCCTTCGAAAACGAGAGCTCGTCCCGTTCGCCGTCCGGCATTTCCCCGAACCGGTCGATCGCTTTCCGGAACCATTCCGCGGCGGCGGAGAAATCCCGCTCGACGCCCTCTCCGCGGTAGTATGCGTATCCGAGATACAACATCGCCGCGTCGACTCCCCGGTCGGCGCTCTTGCGGAACCACTTGACGGCTTCGGCGTCGTTCGTTTCCACGCCGTTGCCCCATTTGTAGGCCAGGCCGAGGTTGTATTGCCCGAATCCGTCGCCTTGTTCCGCCGCCTTCCGGTACCACTCGACCGCCGCGGCCGCGTTGGTTTCGACGCCGTTTCCAAGCGCGAAGAGGCCGCCCAGGACCGTTTGCGCCTGGGCGTTGCCCTGTTCGGCGGCCTTGCGGATCCAATCCGCGCCTTGTTCGTCGTCCCGTTCGACCTCTTTTCCGAACAGGAAATGGGCGCCGACCTTCAATTGCGCCTCCGCGTCCCCGGCCTCGGCCCGCCGGAGCAGGCCCGCGAAGTAGCCCGACGCCACGGCGCAGCCGACGAGCAGAAGCGCCGCCGCGAAAACGGCGGCGGCGCGGCGGAGAACGGCGCGGCGGCGTTTCCGGCGGGCGGAGGCGGCGCGGACGGATGCCGCGAGGCGGTCGCAGAATCCGTCCCCCGCGTCCGGCGGAACGGCGGGAACGGACCCGAGCGCGGTGCGGATCGCGGCGGCGAGACGGGCTTCGGCGGGGGCGTTGTCCTTCATCGGTGCTCCTTTCCGAAAAGGGGTTCGAGGTCGGCGCGCAGGAGCGCGCGGGCGCGTGTGAGGCGGAATTTGGCCGTGCCGAGCGGGACGCCGAGCGCGGCGGCGGTGTCCGCGAGGGAGAACTCCTCCCAGTAGCGGAGCAGGACCACGGCGCGGTAGAGCTCGGGGAGACGCGAGACGGCGGCGGCGACCGCCTCGGCGTCGGACCGCGCGACGAGCGCGGCGAGCGGGTCGGGGCCGGGATCGGGCAGGGCGTCCAGTTCGCCGGGTTCCGCGGCGCGTTCGGCGCGGACGCCCGCGCGGCGCAGGTCGGAGCGGCGCATCCGCACGAGAATCGAGCAGAGCCACGTATGCGGGTCTCCGCCGCGGAACTGTCCGATGCGCTCGACAGCGCGGGAAAGGGCGCGCAAGGCGAGGTCGTCCGCAGCGGCGGGGTCTTCGCAGAGTCGGCGCGCGAAGGCGCGGAGCCGTGCGCCGTGTTCCGCGAACAGGCGCCGTGCCCCGGATTCGGGGTCCTTCCTGATCTGGCATGCGAGGTCCATCGTCCGTTAGACGCCGCGAGCGGCGAAAAGGATTGATGTCCGCGAAACTTTTTTTCGCGCACCGCTGAAACGCACTCAGTCTACCCGCGCATCCGGCGTCCGGCAAGCGGCGGCGCACCGCGGTTTCGGCGCTTCACCGGCGCGTGGTCTGCCGCAACGGCTTCCGTTCCTTCCGCGTTTCCATGCCGTCCATTCTACCAGAACCGGCTCC
>CAMNDA010000171.1 GCA_946534745.1 uncultured Verrucomicrobiota bacterium
CGTCGGGATCCGGCGCGGACTTCGGGACGGGCAGCGAGGCGAGCCAGGCGTCACGCTGCGCGGGGACGAGCGCGAACTTGGGCGGCGGCGGCGTGGCGTTCTCCTGCGCGACGAGCTCGGCGCGCCGGCTCTTGCGGTAGGACGGCCGGGAGGACTTGCGCTTGCGCGTGTCGGCCTGGCCGTTGCGGAAGGTGGTGGTCTCCATAGGGCGGAAGAATAAGCCCCGCGCACCGTGAAGTGCGTGGGGCTGCAACAGGCGGGAGAACGGTCGCCTATTGCGGAGAGGCGTGCTTCGCGTCGCGGAGCGAGTCGAGGACGCGCGCGAGGGCTTCGACGAGCCCCGCGATCTCCTCGTTGCGGTCCGGCGGGACGTTCGGGGAGACGAGAGGCCAGGCCCGGCGGACGACGGCGCCGCTGCTCATCTTGTGGACGAGCTTCGCGACCGGCCCGTCCTTCGGGAGCGGCTTGCCGAAGACTCCTTCGAGCGCCTTGCGGAGCGGAAGTCGCGCGATGCCGTCGGGCGTCGTTGGCGTGCGGCCGTCGGACTTCTCGCGGTTCTTCGCGATGGCGGCGAGCTTCGCCTCGGAGGTCGAACGGCCGCCGATCGAACCGGCGCGCGCGGCGCTCTCCGCGCCAAGCGCGGACGCGGCGCGACTCCTCTCCTCCTTCGCGTCGCGCTCCACGACATACTCGACGCCGCAGTGCGCGCGGCGCGTCTCGACGCGGAGGTCGCCGGAGTCCGTCGCGGAAAGCAGCTCGTCCTTGTCCGGTTCGAGGACGGCGGAGGAAGCGGGGAATCGGATCTTCATCGGGTTGGCGTTGTTGTTCATTCCAGTTTGCCTTTCTTCTTGTTGTGTGTCAAGCGCTACCACTGCTCGACGACATACTCGCCGGTCTTGGGGTCGCGAAGGTTGAATCCGTAGGCGTCGCATTCGACGCCGTGCCGCTCCTGCCAGGCGCAAGATGCCTGCCACGCGCGGGTCCACGCGAGCGAGTCGCCGTCCATCGCGGCGGCCTCCGCCTCGAGGAGCGAGCGCCACTCGTCGCGCGACTTCTGCGGAAGGGCGTCGAGAACGTCGGCGAGCGAGCCGACGGTGCGCCGGTCGGTGCCGAAGACTCGGCCGACGAGCGAGCGCCAGTCCTCCGGGAGCCGGTCGGCCTCGTTGTAGTGCGGATCGTCCGGGTCAGCGCTCCACGGCGGATCCGGCGAGTCGATGAAAACGACCTTCGGGGCCGGCGCGGGAGCGCCGGATGCAAAGCTTGGCGCGGGCGAGGACGCAGGCGCGACGGCGACGCCCCGCGAGGGTTCGCAGGGCGCGCCGAGTTCGGAGAGGAAGTCGGACTGGATCATCGGGCGGCCTCCTGCGCAACTTTGAGGACGATGTCGCCGATCTTGGCAAGCGCCCCTTCATACTTCGCAAGGTGTTCGGAGAACGAGTCGCGCACATTGTTGCGGACGCGGACGGCGACGTGCCAGAGCGCGTCCACGAGGATCCGCGTATCGTTGAACGAGATGCCTTCCGCGAGGATCACGCCCTGCTGCGGAGCGGTCTCCGAGATCGTGGTCCAGCCGCGCGCGGTGGAACGGAACCGGAGTTCCACGCCGAGTTCGCGGAACGCTTTGGAGGAATGGACGAGCGTGCAGCCGTGGATCGGGTCGCGGTCGTAGGCGTCGGAATCGACACGGAGGATGCCGCGCGGCTGCGCGGCGGGGTTGCGGGGCTTCTTGGGTTTCATTTGCGGGGCTTCCTTGTCTTGGGCTTGGGGTTCTTGTCGGCGGGCGCGGCGAGGTCGGCGCCGGAGAAGTGGGTCGCGGTCGCGAGGATCTCGCAGGTGATTCGGGCCCAGTTCGCGCGGGCGGCGGCGAAGCGGGCGTCCGCCTCGCTCCGGCAGTCGCGGAGGTCGGGCTTGGGCGCGATCTTCGTCGCGGCGAAGAACAGTTCCGCCGTGCGGACGCGCAGGACCTCGCGCGAGGACGCGCGAAGTTCGCGGAACGCGGCGACGAGTTCCTTCTGGCTGTGGCCGGTGTCGATGTTGTGCGGCATTTTCGTGGTCTCCTTGTTTCGGAGTTTCAATCGTCGGAATCGTCGTTGATCCAACGGTCGAGCAGGGCTCGGGCGTCGGCGACCGGATCGAGGTCCGGGTCGCGGCTGTAGATGTTGAACGGCGCGGGCTTCCGTCCGGAGACGCGCGCGCAGAGCGCAGACTCCGCGGCGAAGCTGCGCGGGAGGTCGAGGCAGGCCAGGCGGAACCGGTCGACGTCCCTCTGCCGCGGCTCGCGCTTCGCGGCGACGGCCTCGGCGATCCGGAACGCGACGACGCGCTGCTGGCATTCGACGACCTCGCGGACGCCGCGCATGCGGCGTGCGAGGTTCTCCATTTCTTCCTTCGTGTGCATCGGCGGCTCTCCTTGTGGGCTAGTCAGCGTCCGCGATCATCGCAGAGAAGGTGAGCCGGAGGGCGCGCAGGACGGCGTAGACGCTGTCGGTGATCTTTCCGGCGTCGGTTCCGTCGTGCGAGAATTCGAGCCGGCTGGCGAGGAGCTGGCGCCCCTCGAAGTGGATCTGGAAGTAGTAGTCGTGCAGGTAGAGCGAGAAGGGCCTGTCGCCGTTCGTCTCGCGCCACACGGACGACTTGCAGAAGGTGCGGTTGAGCGAGTCCAGCTCGGCTTCGAGGAAGTCGAGCGTCGGCTTGTCGAAGTAGGGCGCGTGCGCGTCCTCGCATTCGATGTGCGGATGGTCTTGCATTGCTGTGTTCTCCTTGTTGGCTAGGCGACGACGAACGAGCCGGAGACGGCGAGCGAGCCGGAGCGGAACCCCATGTCCTGCGCAAGGGCCTGCGGCGTGACCGCGTCGACGATCTCCGGAATCTTGTCTCCCGGACGGTAGAGCAGGATCTGCGAGCCGCCAATCGGGTCGCGCTGGAACCGGGCGCGCGTGTAGTCGGCTCCGTGGCACTTGTTCAAGTACTTGACGAGCGTTTTCTCGGTGAATTTCATTTCGTTCTCCTTGTGTTGTGCGGCGGTGTTCGCACGGTTGGCTTCCCGCGACGCGGCGCGCGGCCGCGTTTCGGCCCGATGCCTCCGGGCTCTCGTCGGGCGGGGACGGCCGGCGGCTATCCGGCGCGGCGGCACGCCTCGCGGAATGCGCGGGCGGTCGCGTCGCAACCGTCGAAGGTGGCGAGTTCGTCGATCTCGCGGCGCGTGTAGGTCTCGCCGTGCCAACGCTCCTTCACCTCGCGCCACCTGACCTCGAATCCGAGGGCCTCGATCGTCGAGCGCGGGTCGCGGGTGTAGCCGTATTCGTGGTTCGCGAGTTCGGCGACGAAAGCGCCGAGGGCGAAGTCGTAGTCCTTCATCGCGGCGGCCTGCTCCTCGATCTGCCGGATCGTCATGTCGACGTAGCGCTCGGCATCGGCCTTGCGGACGAATCCGCCGTTGACCTGGATTGCGCAGAGTTCGGAGTCGGAGGAAACGCCCAGGCGCTTCTTCTCCATTTCGAGCTGCTCCCTGCTGAACGCCCATCCGATCGGAAAGGCGTTGATCTCGTCCATGTGGCGGGCGTGCATCTGTTCGTATGTTTCCATCGTGTATCTCCTCGTTCCGTGGTTCAGCAAGCAGCTCGGTAGTCGCGGCGGCCGGCGGCGAGCGCCTCGCTCCGCGTCATCGAAAGCGGATAGAATTCGTGCCATTCGTCGTAGCCGTTGATCGGGAAAACCGTCCAGCGGCTGTTCCGTTCGTCGTAGAACGCGACAAGTTCGGCGTTTGGGTTCATCGTGTGTTCTCCTTGTTGGTGGTGGGTTGGTGGTCGGGAAAAGGGTTGCCGGATTTTGTTTCCGTCCGTCCGGCTCGGTGCGGCGCTCTCTCCGATCTCGCGCGGGGCCTGTTTCGCCTGTGGTGGGGCTTTGGTGTCGCGGGGGCTTCCGCGGGTTTGTCCGGTGTCCTTCCGTGCCGATTTCTCCCGGCGGGATTTGTCCGCGTATCGCCGTGCGGTGGTCGGGTCGCTCTAGTCTCTCGCTCGTGTCCGCGCGCCGGGCCTGTCCGCCCGCGGGGGGCGTCGATGCCAGGATCTCCGGCGGGCTAGCCGCCGAAGAAGTCGAGTTGTCCGACGTCATCGAGGAGGCCAGGGCGGAAGTAGACTTCCGGGAGGGGCTCGCCGGCGGCGTCGGCAGCGTGGTCGAGCAGGAACGCGGCCTCGTCCTCGGTGAGCGCGAGGGCCGGCGCGACGCCCGCGGGGGGCGCCTTCGGCTCGGGGATCGGCTGGCCGAACAGGTCGAGCGATCCGCCGGGGACGGTCGCGACGGCGTTGCGGCGGTCGAGCCGCGCGGCGGCGCGCGTGGCGGCGATGTGGTAGCCGGTGCTTTTCATGGTCTGCGTTCTCCTTGTTGCGGTCGGGTCGGCGCTAGCCGTTCCAAAGCGTGGTTGAAACGAGCGGGGACGGGCGCGGGGCCAGCAGGGCAGCGACGCGCAACGCGGCCCGCGCGAGGGCGGCGCGGGCGCGGTCGGCGGCGGTGGGACGGCGGCGCAAGGCGAGGCGCATGCGGCGCGGGCGGATCGTGTCGGGGATGTTCATCGGATCGGTTCCTTTCGTGGGTTAGAAGAGAGCGAGGGTCATCTGCTCGGGGCCGGGGACGGCGACGACGGCGGGCGCGGGCTCGGGCGCGGGCTCGGGCTTCTCATCCGGCTTCTCGCCGAGGATCCAGCGGACGGCCTTCTCGGCGCGCGCGCAAGCGGTCGTGAAGAGCTTCGAGTCCGCGCGGAGGGCCTTGCTCCAGCTGTCCACGTAGGCGGCGGAGTTTTTGAACGTCGCCGGCGTCTCGAGGCCGATCCGGTGAAGCAGGGCGGCGGCGCCGATCTCGGCGACAAGCTCTTCCCGGCTGTAATCGTCGCTTCCAAAATGCGCGTCCTTGCCGGTAAAGCGGTCGAGGCGCGAGGCGTGGCCGGTGCTGTGGATCATCTCGTGAAACAAGGTCGAGTAGAACTCTGCGAGTTCCGGAAACTGGTCGATGCGCGGCACGGTGACGCTATCGAGGGCGGGCGAGTAGAAAGCGCGGTTGCTCTTGTGGTCGCGGTCGAGTGCGGGCGCGCCGTCCTGCGAGAAGTATCCGTCGACGACGTTTTCGCCTTCGGCGCTCGGCTCGTGGGCGACGGCTTCGCGGTCGGGGAACTTCGGCGCGATGCCGTCGCAGTCGGCGATATCGAACACGGTGTAGTAGCGGAGGAACGGGATCACGCGCCCGCGGCCGGTCGTCGCCTCGGCCTCGCCGTCGGCGTCCTCGTCGGTCGCGACGCCGGAAACCTGAATGCGCTTCCAGAAGGTCACGAGCTTGCCCCTGCTCCCCTTCTTCGGCGCTCCGCCCTCGGCTTTCGCCTGCTTGAAGGTCACGAACTCAGACGGCACGTCGCCGAGGAGAATCTGATTCAGCAGGGAATAGGGCTTCCCGGTCGCGTGCGAGATCGGGCCGTCGAGGGTGCCGAACCACGGACGGTGCCACGGCGCAACGCCCTTTTCAAGCTCGGCAAGGATCCGCTCGGTGATGATTGCTTCGGTTGTCATTTTCGCAGTTCTCCTTCCGCCGAATGCGGCGGCGCTTCCCTTGTAGCAAGTGGCGTGCCAAAAGCAAAACGCGCGCTTTACCTAGTAAATAGAAGAATGGACCGCGCTTTACTTTCTCAAACTTGAGAAACGCGCGCTTTTCTTTCTCAAATTTGAGAAAAGGACGTGATCGCCTTGCGCTTGAATCTTTCCAATCTTTCCCAATCTTTCCACGGAAAGATTTAGACAATTAAAAATGCGCTCTGGAAGATGCGTTTTATACAATTCCGGCGCAATTGTGCGGGAATCTTTCCGGGAAAGATTCGAAAAACGATTCGCGGCTCTGGTAGCGGCGTTTTGCTATTTCTCGCGCGTGCGTGTCGCGCGCGGCAAGATATGCGCGTCTTTTCGCGTTTGTGCGCTCTACGAGTGTATTTTATGCGGGTTTCGCGTGTTTCGCGTGTTTTCATGCGTTCGCGAGCGTTCGCGTTCAATCGCGATTGCGTGTTTTTCGCGTGTTTGTCCGCTCCTGCGTATGCGATTTATAGAAATTTACGCGTATTCATACAGAAAAGAAAGAGATAATACTATAATAATATAATAATTCTCCTCTATTTAGTAGGTGTTTCGCCGATTGAATCTTTCCGGGAAAGATTCGTTTTACAAAAGCGAGAAAATGCGTAAATGTTCGCTCGGTAAGCGGCGTTTCGTTAGATTGAATCTTTCCCGGCAAGATTCGGAAAGATTCGGATCGAGAGAACGACGGCGGCGGCAAGGGGGGCCGGGGTTCGCGTTCGTGGGTTGGGGACGCGCGGCGGCGGACGTGGCGCGCGAGATCGCCGGGCGAGGCGGCGGGAGTCCGGCACGGGCGCCACCTGGGCGACGGCGGCGAGCGCGGCGGGTTGCAGCGGGCCGGTTGAGCCGGTCGCGGATCGCCGCCGGAAGCAGCGCGAGGGCGTCGGAAGTGTCGGAAGCGTGTCGGAAGCAGGGCGCGCGGCGGCTCTGTTGTGCGTGTTGTGGCGTGTTCTGTTGTGTTGTGCGAGGGTTTCAAACCCCGCCGCCGTCGCGGTGCGGTCGGACGGTGGCGGCGCGGGCGGCGCGCGGGCCCGGCGCGGGGGCGCTCGCCGGGCGCCGGCGCGGGGCGGGCGGCGGGCGCGCGCGGACCCCCGTCTGGGGGTGTGCGAGCGAGCGGGCGGGGGCGTCCTTCCGGAGCGGGGGGCCCCCTCTTTCGTTTGGACCGGGTCTGGGGCGAGGGGCCCCTGTTGCCGCGGGGACTGGGCTCCGGTGCGCGTCTGGAAGAATGGCGGGCATGGCGGACGAAACGGAACAAGACGAAGGCGAGGCGCGGCCGGATCGTGTCATCACGTACAGGACGGGGCCGACGGCGGCGAAGTTCCACGCGTGCCGGGCGCCGGTGCGGTGCGTGATGGGGCCGATCGGGTCCGGCAAGTCGGTGATGTGCTGCTGGGACGTGTGGCTGAGGGCGTGCGAGCAGATCCCGCATCCGCTCACGAAGGAGCGGCGCATCCGGTGCATGGTGGTGCGCAACACGTTCACGCAGCTGCAGAAGACGACGTTGCGGACGTGGCTC
>CAMNDA010000172.1 GCA_946534745.1 uncultured Verrucomicrobiota bacterium
GAGCCGCTGCGAGAGCAGGTCGACGCGCTGCGCGTGCTGGCGCACGACGTCGGCGGGGCGTCCGAAGGCGCGGGAGCGGGCGCAGACCTCGAGGCGCGCGCGGGCGCGCTCCGCCGAGGCGCGCGCGGCGCGGACGAGGCGCGCGGAGAGGGAGGAGACGCGCTGGGCCAGCTCGGCGCGGCTGGCGACGACGAGCTCCGCGGCGGCGGAGGGCGTGGGGGCGCGCAGGTCCGCGGCGAAGTCGCAGATCGTGAAGTCGATCTCGTGCCCGACGGCGGAGACGACGGGGACGCGCGAGGCGCGGACGGCGCGGGCGACGATCTCCTCGTTGAAGCACCAGAGGTCCTCGAGCGAGCCGCCGCCGCGGCCGACGATGAGGACGTCGGGCGGCTCGGGGAGGGCGTTGAGCATCTCGATGCCGGCGACCACCTCGGCGGCGGCGCCGTCGCCCTGCACGCGCGCCGGCGCGAGCAGGACGCGGACGCCGGAGAAGCGGCGGCCGAGAACGTTGAGGATGTCGCGGATCGCGGCGCCGGTGGGGGAGGTGACGACGCCGACGCAGCGCGGGAGCGCGGGAATCGGGCGCTTCCTCGCCGGATCGAAGAGCCCCTCCGCGGCGAGGGCGCGCTTGAGCGCCTCGAAGCGGAGCATGAGCTCGCCCTCGCCGACGGGCTCGGCGGTGCGGACGAGGAGCTGGTAGGCGCCGCGCGGGGCGTAGACGGAGATCGCGCCGCGGAGGCGGACCTTGGCGCCGTCGCGCAGGACGGCGCGGAGGGCGGGGTTGCGGGCGGCCTGGAAGAAGGCGCAGGGCAGCTGCGCGCCCGCGTCCTTCACCGTGAAGTAGGCGTGGGGGCTCGACGCCATGAACTTCACGTTGCTCAGCTCCCCCTCGACCCAGACGTCGCGGAACCACTGCTCCAGGCCGCCCTTGATGCGGGCGGTCAGGGCGGTGACGGTCTCGGGCTTCGGGGCGGCGGGGGCGTCCATGGCGCCCGAGGGCCTACTTGATCGAGTAGCCGACCGGCTTGGACTCGAGGTCCCACATCTCCTCCTCGGTGCGGTCGCCGGGCTCCTTGATGCGGCCGTCCATGAGCATCTGGCCGAGGATGGAGTTCTTCGGGAGCCCGTCGGCGGCCTCCGTGGCGGGGTCGGCGACGCGGACCGTGACGAAGACGAGGATCTCGTCCTGCGACTTCTCGCGGGACTTCCAGCCGAAGAGGCGCGGGCCGATCCAGGGGATGTGGCGCAGCAGCGGGATGCCGGTGTCGATCGTCTTCTCGGTCGTCTCGGTGAGGCCGCCGATGACGGCGGTCTTGCCGTCCTCCATCGTGAACTTCGTGTCGAGGCGGCGCAGCGAGATGACCGGGTAGTCGTTGCCGATCGAGCTGTCGCTCGTCACGTAGACCGTCTTGGTGCCCGCGAGCTCCGAGATCGTCGGGATGATCTCGACGGTGATGAGGCCGTTGGGGGAGACGGTGGGCGTGACCTCGAGCGTGATGCCGTAGCTGAAGAACGCCTCGCCGACCCAGGGGATGCTCTTGCCGGGGATCGTGGCGAGCGAGGAGGAGATGGAGTCGCGCTGGCCGCTCTCGGTCGACTGCTGGTAGTCGATCTTGATGTTGGGGTACTTCGTCGTCATGTCGACGACGGCCTTCTTGCCGTTGCGGACGATGATCTTCGGGTTGGAGAAGACCTGGGCGCCGTCCATCTGCTCGAAGGCGCTCATGACGACGCCGAAGTCGGAGACGGAGAGCTGGCCGCCGAAGCCGGCCGTGCGGCGGTAGCCGAGGTCGTTGGCGGTGAGGTTCGCGAGCGTCGAGTCGTTGAGCGTGATGGAGACCGAGTCGTCGCTCACCGTCGCGTTTCCGGTCGTATGGTAGAGGGCGGAGGCGATGGACGAGGCGCTTTCGCGCGTCTTCGACGTGGTCTTCGTGCCGTCGAGATCGCTCGTCGTGTTTCCGACGGCCGCCGAGGCAATGCGGGAGTCGGCCTTGACGCCGAAGGTGGCGAGCTTGGCGTCGGTCATCGAGAAGCCTCCGGAGAGGTGCGAGAGCGAGACGCCGAAGTTCTCGAGCGAGTCCCACTTGAGGCCGAGCTTCTTGGAGGCGCCGGCGGAGAGGCGCACGAAGCGCGCCTCGATGTAGACCTGCTGCGAGGGCTTGTCGATCTTCTCGAGGACGGACTTGCACTCGTTGATCTGGTCGTCGGTCGCCTTCACGATGACGACGTTGGCGGAGGGCTCGCCGTAGACGAGGCAGTCCTTGGGGAGGATGCCGGCGAAGAGCTTGGCGACCTCGGGCGCCTCGAGGTGCTTGAGCTCGAAGGTCTCGGTGAAGCGCGGCGGGGCGGTGTGGCGGGGCTCCGTGACGATGTAGATGCGCGAGCCGCGCGGCTCCTCGCGCAGCTGCAGGCCGAACGGCACGAGGATCGAGGAGAGGCCCTGGCGCCACGGCACGTCGTCGAGCCGGACGGACACCAGCTGCGTGAACTGGTTGGTCCAGCCGTTCACGATGTTGGCTCCGGTCTGGGTGCGGAAGGCGGCGACGACGTCCTCGAGAGTGGACTGCTCGAACGCCATCGAGACGAGGGGCTCGCCCTCCTCGGCCGGGAGGACCGGCGCCGCGGGCGCGGGCTTCTCTTCGGCGGGCGGGGGCTCCTCGCCGGAGGCGGCCTCGGCGCCGGCGTCCTCCGGCGCGGCTTCGTCCGCCGGAACCTCGACCACGACCGTCTCCTCGACGGCGGGGGCCTCTTCGTCCGCAGCGGCTTCCGCCGGTTCGTCGGAGGGGCTCTCCGCTTCGTCCGCCGGGGCTTCGTTCGCGGTTTCGTCCGGATGGGCGGCGAGGTCGTCGACCTCGAGGGCGAGGGACTCCTCGGCGGGCGCCTCGAAGTCCGCGGCGTCGGCGACGGTCTCGGCGACGGTCTCCTCGGAGGGCTCGACGTCGAAAGTGGCCTCCTGGGCGGTTGCGGGGGCCGCCAGCAGGCAGGCGAGGCCGCAGAGGGGAAGGATGGGTGTTCTCATGTTTTGGATTCCTGTCAGGGGATGACGGATTGGGCGGAGACGCGCTCCAGCTCGTGCGAGTAGGCGCGGAAATCGACCTTGGAGATTCGCCACGTGAAGACGACGCCGTGGTTGGTGACGCAGATGTCGTCGCCCTCGAAGTGCGGGCGCTTGTCGCCCTTGAGCATCAGGGCCGGCCTTTTGCCGCCGAGGTAGCCCGAGCGGGGCGGGATCCTCGCCTCGGCGGCGACCCATTCCCCGTCGGTCGCGCCGGCGAAGGAGGTGGCGCCCTTCGAACGGTCCGGAGGCGCGTCTTCCCCGTAGATGTCCGCGAGGGCTTCGTCGCTCATCTCGGAGACGTCGAGGCCGAGGACGGCTGCCTCCTGGCGCGCCTTTTCGATCGCGGCGCGCCGCTTCTCGCTCTCGATCCGGGCCGCGATGCGGGCGTCATGCTCCGCCTTGCGGGCGCGGACGAGGGCGACCGGCCAGAAGGGATCGCGGCGGAACTCCTCGGGCTCCTCCTCGGCCTCGGCCTCGGGCGGGACGGGCGCGGGCTCGGCGGCCGGCGCGGCCGTCGGGAGGGCGGCGGCCTCCGGCGGGGCTTCCGGAACGGCCCCTGGCGCGGGCGGAGCCGGGAACGGAGGCACGGGCGCGGGCTCGGCGATCCCGACCGTCGTGGCGGCGGGGGCCGCCGTGGCGGCGGAGGCCTCCGGAGCGGGCGCGGGCTCGCCGCCCGCGGGGTGGGCGGCGGCAAGGGCGGCGGCCTCCTCGGCCTCGGCGAGGAACTGTGCCTCCTCCTCCGCGATGCGGATCATCTCCTCCTGCTCGGGCGTCGGGCGGGGGACGGGGATCGAGAGCGGCGGAGCCGCGAGGACGGCGGGCGCGGCGAGCAGGGGGACGGCGGAGAGCAGGAGCAGCCTTTTCATTT
>CAMNDA010000173.1 GCA_946534745.1 uncultured Verrucomicrobiota bacterium
CCCGACCCGCGCCTCGCGGTCCTCGCGGACATGGTCCACCCGCAGAACGTCATCCACGCGACGGTCGAGTTCGTCGACATCGCGGGGCTGGTGAAGGGCGCCAGCAAGGGCGAGGGGCTCGGCAACAAGTTCCTCGCGAACATCCGCGACGCCAACGCGATCCTCGAGGTCGTCCGCTGCTTCGAGAACGGCGACATCGTCCACGTGGAGGGGTCCATCGACCCCGCGCGCGACGTCGCGATCATCGAGAACGAGCTGCTGCTCGCCGACCTCGAGGTGCTCGAGGCGCGCGTCGCCCGCGTCGGCAAGCTCGCCAAGGTCGACCCGAAGGTCCGCCCGGAGCTCGAGGTCCTGGAGGCGCTCAAGGCCCACCTGGAGGGCGGCGCGCCGGTGCGCACCTTCGACCGCCACGACGACGACCTGCTCGCCGAGGCGCTGCGCGAGGGCCGCTACCTCACGGACAAGAAGGTCATCTACGTCGCGAACGTCGACGAGGCCGGGCTCCCCTCCGGCAACGCCCACGAGGCCGCGCTGCGCGCCCTCGCGGAGAAGGCGGGCTGCGAGTGCGTCCGCATCTGCGCCGCGGTCGAGCAGGACATGGCGGGGCTCTCCGACGAGGAGCGCGCCGAGTTCCTCGCCTCCTACGGCATCTCCGAGAGCGGCCTCGACGTCATCGTGAAGACCGGCTACCGCACGCTCGGACTCGCCTCGTTCCTCACCGCCGGCCCCAAGGAGGTGCGCGCCTGGACGTTCCGGCGCGGCTGGAAGGCGCCGAAGTGCGCGGGCGTGATCCACAGCGACTTCGAGCGCGGCTTCATCCGCGCGAAGGTCGTCCGCTACGAGGACTTCGTCGAGCACGGCGGCGAGCTGAAGTGCCGCGAGCTCGGCCTCGTCCGCGAGGAGGGCAAGGAGTACGAGATGCAGGACGGCGACATGGTCGAGTTCCTGTTCAACGTCTAGCCGCCGGAGGAAATCCGCATGAAGATCTGCCGCACCAAGAAGTCCCTCTCCGCCCTGTCCGCCGCCTGGCACCGGGCCGGAGAGACCGTCGCCCTCGTCCCCACGATGGGCTTCCTCCACGAGGGGCACCTCTCGCTCGTCCGCATCGCGAAGAGGAAGGCGGGGCGCGTCGTCGTCTCCGTCTTCGTGAACCCGACGCAGTTCGGGCCGAACGAGGACTTCGCGCAGTATCCGCGCGACGAGAAGCGCGACTTCGCGCTCCTGCGCGCCGAGGGGGTCGACGCCGTCTTCGCCCCGACGCCGGAGGAGATGTACGGCGCGGACGCGACCGTCTCGCTCGTCGAGTCGAAGCTCTCGAAGGTGATGTGCGGCGCGTTCCGCCCGATCCACTTCGCCGGCGTCCTCACGGTCGTGCTGAAGCTCTTCAACGCCTCCCGCGCCGACGTGGCGGTCTTCGGCCGCAAGGACGCGCAGCAGCTCGCCGTCATCCGCCGGATGGTGCGCGACCTCGACGTCCCGGTGCGGATCGTCGGCGCGCCGCTCGTGCGCGAGAAGGACGGTCTGGCGCTCTCTTCCCGCAACACCTACCTCTCGCCCGCGGAGCATGACCGTGCGCTCGCGCTGCACGAGGCGCTCGACGAGGCCGAGGCCGACTACCGCGCCGGCCGCACCGACCCGAGGCGCGCGATCGCGAAGATCGAGAAGGCCCTCGCGAAGGCGTGCGACAAGGTCGACTACGTCGTCGCCGTCGACGCGGACACCCTCGAGCCCGTGAAGAAGCTCGGCCCGAACACCCTCCTCGCCCTCGCCGCCTACGTCGGCAGGACCCGCCTCATCGACAACCACCTGCTCTAGCTCCGGGCGGGGCGCGGGCGCGCCCCGCGGAGGACGACGAGACGACAAGAAGACGAGACGACAAGAAATCGCGCCTCGTCCGCCGAAGGTCCCGGAGGCGGGATCACGTCGTCCTGTCGTCTCGTCAGCTCGTCGTCCTCAAGAAGATGCGCGGCTTCCCCGGAGGACGACGAGACGACAAGATGACGAGACGACAAGAAATCGCGCCTCGCCCGCCGAAGGTCCCGGAGGCGGGATCACGTCGTCCTGTCGTCTCGTCAGCCCGTCGTCCTCGTGCCGTCTCCGGATTCCTCCGCCCTTCGCCGCCCCTTGCACGCGGGATACCCCGAACATCCCCAGAAGGGCTTCCCGGCGTTCGGGCCGCTCTTTGCCGTTCGGAGCCGCATCGGTCGCCCGCACTCCGGACAGATCGGCGCCGGCGTGTCGGGCGTGGGTTGGGCGATTCCGTCCCTCCGTTCGATGCGTGTGCGGGTCATGCGCTCCCGGAACCCGCCCTTCTCCACGGTCTCCTTCGTTGCGGCCGCAATCTGGCCCGTGAGCAGCGCCGCGGTCCTGTCGATGAGAACGAGCGCCGCGTTTGCCGCATCGCAAAGGGAAGCCGGCTCCTCGAAGAACGGAGCGAATACGGCCCACGCTTCGATCAGGTATCGGCTGTAGGCGTGCCGTTCGTCTTCTTCCGCGGCAAACCGCTCGATGCGAATCGCATCCACGGCGGCGCGGCGCGGATCCCGTTCGGACCAGACCGGCTCCCCGCGCTCGAACAGGAACGCCTCGAAGTCGTCCGCCATTTCGGCGAGACTCCCCCGGGCGACCGCAAGGAGGTTCAGTTCGGTGTCCTTCGAAAGCCCCGCCCGCTCCGACCCCTCCGCGATGTTGGCGCGCACCGACCGGGAGGCGCCGAGCAATTGCCCGCGCGCCTTGCCGAGCGCATCGTTCTGGTAGGACCAGGCGCGGGAGCAGAATACGGCTGCCGCGCGATCGAGGATCCTGGCGTATCCGTAGGAGAACATTCGGCGGTATCCGCCGTGGGGGGCGAGAACGCGGTTCAATGCGGTGGATGGCATGTGTTTTTCCTTTCCTGTTCCGGGGTTGTATGGTGGTGCATCGCGGGAGCGTCCCGCGGAATGGGGCATAGACTGCCAGAACGCCCCTGCAAAAATGTCGCCTGGCAGGCGACATTTTTGCCGGGCGGCGGTAGGACGACGAGACGACGGGAAGACGGGACGACAAGCAATCGCGCCTCGCCCGCCGAAGGTCCCGGAGGCGGGATCACGTC
>CAMNDA010000174.1 GCA_946534745.1 uncultured Verrucomicrobiota bacterium
GGAACGCCTCCGCCGCGGGGCGGTAGGCCTCCCACGCATGGACGACGCCCTCGACGACGCCGGGGTCGGCGGCGCCGAACGCGGCGGCGTCGGCGCGCGCGGAGCGGAGCGCGTCGAGCGCGTCGAGCAGCGCCGGCACGTCGGCGGCGCGGAGCTTCGGCTTCGGCGTGCCCGCGGCGGACGCGGAGAGAAGCTCCCGGCGGATCGCGCCGCGCTTGAACGGGCGCGCGAGGAAGAAGCGGTTCGGGAGGTCGTCCCACGCGGCGCGGAGCGAGGCGGCGTCGAGCGCCGCGGCCTTCTCCTCGTCGAGGCCCGGCCAGGCCGCGGCGAACGCCGCGCGGCCGGCGAGGCCGCGCTCGCGGGCGAGGAGCTTCGCCTCGGTCTCGCCCCACTCCTCCCCGAGCGGCGCCGCCGCGCGGCAGAGCGCGCGGGCGAGCGGCGGGAGGGGCCGGGCGGCTGCGGCGAGGGCCTCCGCCCAGGCGGGCGTCCACTCGGTCGCGCCGATCGGGCCGAACGATTCGTAGAGCTCGTCGGGGACGTCGCGCGCGGCGGCGGCGAGCGTCCCGGCGAGCGCGGCCGACGCCTCGTAGGCGCCCTCGGAGAGCGGCGCGTCCGGCAGCTCCGGGGCGCCCTCGGGGGCGTCCCCGGCGTGCGCCATCAGGTACGAGAAGGCGCGGTAGGGCGTGAGGCCGCAGGGATGCGCGCGGTGGAGCGCGGCGACGGCGCCGTCGAGCGAGCGGCGCGTCGCGCGCAGGTCGGCGAGGGTCGCGTCCCACGCCTCGGGCGGCTCGGTGCCGCCGTAGTCGAGCGACTCCTTGAACTGGCGCAGCACCTCGGCCTTGCCGGCCTTGTTCGAGTGCAGCTCGAGGCAGAACGGCGCGAGGCCGATCTTGCGCAGGCGGCGCTGCACCACCTCGAGCGCGGCGCGCTTCTCGGCGACGAAGAGCACGGTCTTGCCGGCGGCCATGCAGCAGGCGATGAGGTTCGTGATCGTCTGCGACTTGCCCGTTCCGGGCGGCCCGTGCAGGACGAAGTTGCGGCCGCGCACGGCGGCCATCACGGCGGAGAGCTGCGAGGAGTCCGCGGCGACGGGGCACGGCGGCCAGGCGGCGTCCGAGAGCGCGTCGACCTGCGAGGGGTCGACCGCCGCGACGCCGTCGTCGAACGCGCCGCCGCCCGCGAGCAGGTGCGCGACGATCGGCGACCTGGCCAGGTCGTCGAGGCGCGACGAGAGGTCGCGCCACATCAGGAACTTGTTGAACGAGAAGCGGCCGATCCAGACCTCGGGCTCGACCGACCACTCCGCGAGCGGCGCGACGGCGGCGCGGTAGGACGCGAGGACCTTCGCGAGGTCGACGCCGTGCTCGTCCTCGGGCATCGGGTCCGCGCCCGGGACCTCGACGCGCTGCTCGCGGCGGAGCATCTCGAGGAGCGTGACGTTCGGCGCGGGGTCCTCGTCCGTGCGGCGCAGCGAGAAGCCCTCCTTGCCGGGGAGGCGCTTCAGCTCGACGGGGTAGAGCACGAGCGGCGCGCGGTAGACCGGAGCCGAGCCGCCCTTGCCGTCCTTCCACCTCAGGACGCCGAGCGAGAGGAAGAGCGTGCACGTGCCGCCCTCCTCCAGGTCGTTGCGCGCCGCGCGGTAGAGGCCGAGCAGGCGCTTGTAGGCGTTGCCCGACTCGCCCGCGAGCGCGTAGAGCCGCCCGCCCGCGCACTCCTTCGAGAGGAACTCGCGGGCCTGCGCCGCCTCGGGGTCGTCGGCCGGCATGGCGGCCGGCTTCGCAGCGTCCGCGAAGAGCGCGGCGATCCTGGGGCCCTTCTCGGGGACCTCGACGATGCGGTAGACCTTGTCCTCGGCGACGGCGTCCTCGAGGAACTCGGGCGCGTCGAAGGCGAGGCGGACGGCGCCGGCGCCGTCCTTGAAGTTGAGGAGGCGGTTGCGGCGGGAGAGGTCGAGCAGCATCGAGCACCAGTGCGCGACGCGGGGCGGCAGCTTGGGGGCGGCGGCCTCCTGCGGCGGCGTGGCGGGGTCCGTCCCCGCGGCGGTGTCTGCGGCGTTCTTCGGTTCGGTGTCGGTCGTCTCGGCCATCGTCGTGCTCCTGCGCGGAAACGCATCCGCGATGCCCGCGCATTCTACACGTTCGCGCGCCCGCGCGCAACCGCGCCGGGACGGTTCCGCCTCTCTAGCGCGGCAGCGCGTCGCCGGCGGCGAAGGGCTCGGCGCCCGCGCCGACGACGAGGAAGCGCGTCGCGGGCGAGGCGTCGAGGACGAAGACCAGCTCGCCAGACGAGGAGGCGCGGACGGACGGCGCGTCGGCGCGGAATCCGCCGCCGAGCGCCTCCGCGGCGAAGACGGTGTACCAGACGCCGGGCACGGCGTTGGCGATGCGGACGGCGAGGCGCCGCGCCCCCGTGGCGGGGTCCTCGGAGAAGGACAGCGCGGGCGCGCCGCCGGTCCCGTCCGCGAAGACCGGGCGAAACGCGCGCAGCTCGCGGCCGCAGACGGCGCAGCGCAGGAGCGCGGAGCCGTCCGCGGGATCGGTCGCCTGGCGCCAGTCGTGCGGCGCGTCGCCGTAGTCCGCGACGAGCGCGACGGCGCCGAGCGCCCATCCCGGCGCGGAGCCGTCGAGGTTCCTCCAGCCGAGGAACGGCCGGCAGCGCGCGTCGTCGCTCCGGTCGGCGGGCGCGGCGGCGTCGTAGAGGTTCGTCGCCGCGGGGATCGGGATCGCGTGGAGGTTTCCGTTGAAGCCCTGGGCGAGCGAGCCGGACTTCTCGCACAGCACGGTCCAGTCCTCGTCGCAGAACCAGACGTGGTAGCCGGGGTCGGCGGAGAAGAGCCCGAGCGTGGCGAGCCGCGCGCCGCCGAGGTTCGCGCTCGCGCCGCCGCGCGTGGCGGAGGGGTCGTTGAGGGCGAGCGAGCGGACGGTCCCGAAGGTGTAGGGGGAGATCCAGTTGACGAGCGTGAAGTGGATGTCGGTGAGGTAGGCGCCGTCGGCGGCGAGGGGGACGGCCTGGGCGTTCAGGTTGCCGGAGTTGTTGCTGTCGATCGCGGTGCCGCCGCCGGAACTCACGGTGACGGAGCGAAGGCCGCCGAGGGTTCCGCCGCCGGCGGGCAGGCCGGAGACGGTGAAGGCGGGATAGAGGACGGCCGAGGGCGTCTGCGCGACGAACTCGTTGCCGCTCGAGGCGAAGACG
Source organism: uncultured Verrucomicrobiota bacterium (assembly GCA_946534745.1). Lineage (GTDB taxonomy): Bacteria > Verrucomicrobiota > Kiritimatiellia > RFP12 > UBA3636 > UBA3636. Next base: position 3,193 of record CAMNDA010000174.1, read on the forward strand.
AGCTTCGCGTTCGCCGCGGGCTCGCCCTCCATCGCGCGGCCGGGCAGCTCGCGGTCGTGGCCGGGCGCCGGGTCGGTCTCCTCGCCGGTGTCGTCGCAGACCGCGCGGAGGCGCCCCGCGCGCGTCTCGAGCCGCCACGAGCGGCCGGCCCAGCCGTCGGGCACGACGACGAAGAGGTCGCGCGAGAGCGACGTGCCGCCGAGGACGTAGCGCACGGCGTAGAGGCCGAGCGCGTCGTCGCCGGCGGGCAGCGCCGCGGCGCCGTTCGTCGACGGGAGCTCCGCGCCGGCGCGGAAGTAGCGTACGTCCGTCGCGCCCGGCGCGAAGAGGCAGAGCGAGCGGCCGGACCATTCGGAGAGCGGGACGGTCGGCGCCGCGCCGGCGGGGAGCGCGGCGAGGACGACCTGCGGCGCGGTGGCGCCGGGCTCCGCCGCGCCGGTCTCGCGGAAGCCGAGGCCGGGCTCGGCGGCGGCGCCGGAGACCGCGACCGTGCCGAGGAGGTTCGCGCCGAGCGTGTCGCTCCACTGCGCGGCGGCGTTCGCGAAGCGGACGGTGCGGAGGCCCGCGGCGCAGGGCGAGTCGCCGGCGGCGACGACGTGCGTGCGGAGGTAGACGCGCCACTGGCCGTTCGTGATGCCGGAGGGCAGCCGCAGCGAGAGCGAGAGGGACGCGCGCGTCGGGCTCGGGACGGCGGCGCCGAGGTCGAGCGCGACGGGGCACGCCCAGAAGCGGTCGTCCGCCGCCTGCAGGAGGACCTCGGTCCGCGTCGGGAGGAATAGGTCGCCGAAGCCGGTGTTCTCGACGTCGAACGCGAGCTGCAGCGTCCCGCCCGGCGCGGCGGCGTCGGAGAGCCGCGACGAGCGCAGCACGAGGCGGTAGCCCATGTGCGCGCGCATGAACTCGAGGAGGTTGCGCCCGTTCCACTCCGATAGGGACGGCATGCCGTCGAAGGCGCAGCCCTCCTCGGAGAACGCGTACTCCTTCAGCTTCCTCACGACGCGCATGGACTCGGGCGTCCCGCGCAGGTAGGAGAGGTGGCACCGGTACCATTCCTCCACCTGGTTGAAGCCGCTCTGGACGAACGGCGGCCAGGTCTGCTCCTGCTCGTCGGTCGTGAGCGTCGCGATCTCGCCGCCGTAGGGGATGCCGCGCAGCTGGTTGAGCCAGGCGTTGGCCTGCGCGCGGGAGAAGTTGTTGTAGCCGTTCGAGTCGGTGAACGTGCCGTAGTCGTAGACCGTGCCGAGGTAGCCGTCGTTGTAGAGGCCGATGCGGTCCCAGTCCTCGAGCTCCCGGAAGCGGGCGAGGACGGTTTCGCCCCGGAGCGTCCCGGTCGTGCCGAGCACCTCGCGCTGGAGGAGGCGGAAGAGGTACTTCGGCGAGCGGACCTGGACCTTGATGCGGGGATCGAGCTCGTCGAGCCACGTGCGGACGATCGTCGTGTCGTACTCGGGGTGCGAGGCGTCGTCGTACTTCGAGGAGTGCATCTCGCCGAACATGCCGATGATGCCGCACTCGATCGAGGGGACGACGTCGGCGTAGTCGTTGAGGACCCCGGCGATCTGGCGGATGTGCGTCAGGACCATGTCGAAGGCGGGCTCGCACCCCGTGACGCCGTCGTAGTCGTAGGCGAAGCGGGGCGTCACGAGCGCGCCGTTGGCGCGGACGTTGGCGAGAGTCGCGCGCCAGGCGCCGAGCGTCTGGTCGTCGATCGGGATGTCCGCGCCGCCGACCCGGGAGACGCCGTCCTTGACGCCGCGGTCGCCGTAGTCGTTGCCGCCGGAGAACGCGGCGAGCTGCCACATCGGCGTCGAGTAGCCGGTCGGGGAGAGGACGGCCGTCGCGCCGGGCGAGGCGCGGTGCCACCCGCCGCCGATCGACCCGCGCGGGACGTTGCGCACGAGGTCGTCGTCCGCCGCGTCGAGGTACGAGAGCCCCGAATCGACCATCGCCGCCGGCGCGGCCGGCGGCGCGCCCGCGGCAAGGGCGGCGGAGAGGAGGGCGAAGACGAGGGGGCGGACGGATTCGTGGATGGGGCGCATGTACGCAGTGTATCACGGATCGCGGTCTTCCGCACCCGTTTTTTTCCCGTTGACGCCCGCCCGGCCCTTTGCTAGACTCCCGCCCGCTTTCCGCGCAACGCGGGAAGGGACGCCGGCGATCACCCATCGCGGCCGCCGGGTCCGGACTGGAGGTGAACATCCGTGATCGTCGTCAAAGTCAAGAAGGGAGAGGCCATCGACAAGGCCGTCAAGCGCCTGAAGAAGGCCATGGACAAGGAGGGCATCATCAAGCACCTCCGCGACACGCGCTACTTCGAGAAGCCCTGCGTGAAGCGCCGCCTCAAGTCGGTCCGCGCCCGCTCGCGCGCCCGCTCGATCGCCCGCCGCCAGGCCCTCGCCGCCACGATGCCCCGCATCTAGGCCGGCCCCGCACGGTTCCGCGGCGGCGCAGGATTCGTCCTGCGCCGCCGCTTTCCTTTCGCCACCCCGCCGGGCCCCGCGTTCCCCGAGGAATCTCCTTGACTTTCCGGGGTCTTCGGACTACCCTCTGCGCCCGTCGTCCGCCGCCCGCCCCGCGGGCCTCCGGGCGCCCTCCCCCACCCCAACAACCCGAAAGAGTACCGACCATGATCGTCACCACCAAGCAGCTCTTCGCGCATGCCTACGGCAAGTACGCGATCGGCGCCTACAACATCAACAACCTCGAGCAGACCATGGGCCTCTTCGAGGGCAACGTCCGCTCCAGGGCCCCCTTCATCGTCCAGCTCTCCAAGGGCGCCCGCTCCTACACGCACAAGCTCATGCTCGAGGCGATGATGCAGACGGCGGACAAGATCTTCCCCGAGGCCGTCTTCGCCGTCCACCTCGACCACGGCGACGAGAAGACCTGCATGGACTGCATCGACTCGGGCGTCTACTCCTCCGTCATGATCGACGCCTCCGCCTTCCCCTACGAGGAGAACGTCGCCATCACCAAGCGCGTCGTCGACGCCGCCCAC
>CAMNDA010000175.1 GCA_946534745.1 uncultured Verrucomicrobiota bacterium
GGTGGGGCGGGGGAGGGGAGCGACGTGAAGCCGCCGATCCACGGTCTCGGTCCGGAGGAGCTCGCCGAAGCGGTCCGCGAGGCGGGCGGCGAGCGGTTCCGCGCGCGCCAGCTCGCCGAATGGCTCTGGACGCGCTTCGCCGCGCGCTGGGACGAGATGGCGAACCTCCCGCGCACGCTGCGCGCCGCGCTCGCGGAGCGCTGGCTCGACCTCGACGGCGCGCTCGCGACGGAGGAGGTCGCCGGCGAGGAGGGGACCGGCACGCGCAAGATCCTCTCGCGCCTCGCGGACGGCGAGCTCGTCGAGACGGTACTCATCCCCGCGGCGAAGGACCGCACGACGGTCTGCGTCTCGAGCCAGGTCGGGTGCGGCTGCGGATGCGCCTTCTGCGCGAGCGGCCTCAACGGCTGCACGCGCAGCCTCTCCGCCGGCGAGATCGCCGCGCAGGCGGCGCGCGCGGCGCGCCTGCTGGGGCGGCGGCCGGACAATGTCGTCTTCATGGGCATCGGCGAGCCCTTCCTCAACTACGACGCCGCGCTCGCGGCCGCACGCCGCATGAACGACCCGGCGCCGGACGGCCTCGGCATCGGCGCGCGGCGGATCACGATCTCCACCTGCGGCGTCGTGCCGGGCATCGAGCGCTTCGCGGGCGAGGGGCGGCAGTTCGAGCTCAGCGTCTCCCTGCACGCGCCGACGGACGAACAGCGCGCGGCGCTGATGCCGGTCGACAGGAAGTGGCCGATCGGCGTCCTGATCCCCGCGTGCCGCGCCTATACGGAGAGGACGGGGCGTATCGTGACGTTCGAGTACACGCTCGTGGCGGGGTTCAACGACCGCCCCGATGACGCCCGCGCGCTGCTCGCGCTGCTCCGTCCGTTCCCGTCGCGCGTGAACCTCATTCCGCTCAACCCGGTGAAGGAGTTTTCGGGACGGACTCCCTCGGCCGCGGCGTGCGAGGCCTTCCGCGCCGCGCTGGAGCGCGGCGGCCTCAACGCGACCCTCCGCCGCAGCAAGGGCCGCGGCGTGAACGCCAGCTGCGGCCAGCTGCGCCGCGCCCGCATCGGCGCGCGGTAGCGTCCGGCGGCGTGGCGGGGTGCGCACCCCGCCACGCGAGGATCACATCACCTTGAACTTCGGCAGGTCCTGGATGTCGATGGCGCCGGCGAGGCGGCCGCCCCCGTCCACGACCGGGAGGTCGTCGATCGCACGGCGCTCGAGCAGGTGCAGCACGTCGACCGCGAGCGCGTCGGGGCCGATCGAGACCGGGTCGCGCGTCATGAAGCGCGAGACGGGCTCCGCGAGGACCGAGGCGTCGCCGTTCGCGACGGCGCGGCGGAAGTCGCCGTCCGTGAAGATGCCGGCGAGGCGGCCGTCCGGCCCGACCGCGAAGGCGGCGCCGCCGTGGGCGTGGGTCATCGCGACGATCGCCTCGGAGACGGGCGCCTCCGGCGCGATGGCGGCGAGGCGGTCGCCCGTGCGCATGATGTCGCGGACGCGGACGAGCAGCGTCCGCCCGATCGCCCCGCCAGGGTGGAGCTTGGCGAAGTCGTCGCGCCCGAAGCCGGACGCGCGCAGCAGCGCCATCGCGATCGCGTCGCCGAGGGCGAGCGTCGCGGTCGTGCTCGCCGTCGGCGCCACGCCGAACGGGCAGGCCTCGCGCGGGACGGCGCAGGGCAGGACAAGCTGGGAGAGGCGCGCGAGGGTGCTCTCCGGGTTGCCGGTGATCGCGAGGATCGGGACGCCGAGGCGGCGCACCGCGGGGACGAGGTTCTTCATCTCCTCGGATTCGCCCGAGTAGCTGAGGGCGACGAGGACGTCCGCCGGCGCGAGGATGCCGAGGTCTCCGTGGATGGCCTGCATCGGGTTGAGCAGGACCGAGGTCGAGCCGGTCGAGGCGAGGGTGGCGGAGATCTTCTCGGCGACGTGGAGGTTCTTGCCGACGCCGGTGAGGACAATCTTGCCGCCGCGCGCGAGCGCGCCGCGGAGCATCTCCACGGCCTCCTCGAAGCGCGCGTCGAGCGCGTCGCGGACGGCCTGCATCCCCTCGATCTCGACGTCGAAGACCTCCTTGGCGGTTTCCAGTGCGTTCATGCGGCGGAGTCTACCACACCCGTCCGACGCGCCGCAACCGCGCTTTTTGGGGCGCGTCCCATTCGTATTCTGCGCTCCTCCACGGCAACGTCATCGCCCCTCTCCTCGTTCCGGACGTCAATTCCACCGTGCGTGATTTTGATGTGTTCCGCATCTTCCGAAGCGGGGAAAATGTGAAAATCACGCACGGTGAAATCGAATGGAGGACCCGTCCGGAACGGCAAGCGTTCCGAGCGCCGGATGCCGGCGCGGGCGAGGGGGGAAGCCGGATCGCCGGGCGGGAGGGGAAGTTGTCAATTGTGGGAAAGTGTGGGAAATGCAAAAATGGGCCTTGCGCTCCTTGACACGACCTTCCCCCTTCTGTATCCTCGCCCCCGTCGCAACCCGCCACGTCGCCGCGCCGCCGCCCGCCGCGGAACGATATCCGAACCTCCAACCCCAACACGCCCATGAACGCACGCTCCATCCGTCCTTGCCGCGAAGCGGCCCGTCATTGCGGCGCGCAGCGCCGCACGTCATTCGCGGCGCAGAGCGCCGCGCCGTCCTTGCGCCGCGCAGCGGCGCTCGTCATTGCTGCAGCGGCTCTCGCGTCCGCTCGCGCGCGAGCCGAGGACCCCGCCACGAACGCACCCGCGCCGCGCGTCGTCGCCTGCGTGGGCGACAGCATCACGTGGGGCGGCGGCGGGAAGAACGCCTATCCGTCCCTCCTCCAGGCCGAGCTCGGCGAGGGCTGGGAGGTCCGCAACTTCGGCGTCAACTCCCGAACCGCGCGGCGCGAGGGCAAGGAGTTCGACCTCCGGCCCGGCGACCTCGACTACCGCAAGACGCTCAGCTACACGAAGTCGCTCTCGTGCAAGCCCGACGCCGTCATCCTGATGATCGGCACCAACGACTCCAAGCCGCCGAACTGGGAGGAGACCGGCGACGCCTTCCGCGAGGGCTACGCCGCGCTCGTCGAGGACTACCTTGCGCTCGATCCCCGGCCGGTCGTCGTCATCGGAATCTCCCCCACCGTGAAGGGCGGCGGGTTCACCTACGGCGTCACCGAGAAGATCGTCGGCGGGGGCGTCGTCCCGGTCCAGCGCAAGATCGCCGAGGAGAAGGGCCTCCCGACCGTCGACTGCCGCGCCGTCCTCGACCCGCACATGGCCACCGCGTATTCCGGCGACGGCCTCCACCCCAACGCCGAGGGCAACGCCCTCCTCGCCGCCGCCTTCGCCGCGCGGCTGCGCGAGCTGTTCTCCCACGCGGAGGGCGCAGAGTTGGAATCTCACGCAGAGAGCGCAGAGGACGCAGAGTTGGAATCTCACGCAGAGAGCGCAGAGAACGCAGAGCCTCGTCCCGGCGAAGCCGGCCCCCTCCCTGAGGGGGCTGCCGAGCGAAGCGAGGCTGGGGGAGTCTCGCCCGCGGCGCCCGCGGAGGGCGCGGAACGAGCGAAATGAAACTCTACCGCCACTGGGTCGCCGAGACCCGCGAAATCGCCGGAACGACGTTCCACCTGCGCGACGGCTCCAACGTCTCCCTCGAGGACGCCGCCGCCAAGCTCGAGCGCCGCGCCGCCATCCTGCGCGCCTCCGAAGGCCGCAATCTCTCCGAGAAGGAATCCGCCGCCGTCCGCGAGGCGCTGCTCGACCTCGGCGGCCGCACGTCCGACGGTGAATACGAGGCCGCCATCTGCGAGGAGATCCTCGACGAGCCCGACGCCCGCAACGCCGTCACGCGCAACCGCTACGGCGCCGAGGTGCTCAACAGCGAGGACACCTGCTTCCTCGACGTGGACGAGGTCCACCGTCGCGAATCCGCGATCGAATGGATTCGCCGATGGACCGTGCCGGGGGCAGTGTTCGCGGCGGTGACGGTTGCCTTCGTTCTTCGAGTCCGCTCTATGGTTGAAAACGATCCGCAGGCACGCTTCCTGTATCTTGCGGCTCCCTTGATTGGATGGTTGTGCGCGTGGACGTTGTTTCTGATGGCGCATTTCCGCCGACCAACCGCCACGAACGACGTCGAGGCGACGCTGCTCGCGAAGGTCCGTGCCCTCGCGGAGAAGCCCGCGTGGCGGGGTCTCGCGGCGCGCGTGTACAAAACCGCCGCCGGCTTCCGCATCCTCGCGCAGGCGGACGGCCTCGCGCCGGGCAATGCGCGCTTCCGGGCGCTCGCGTGGGCGCTGGACGCCGACCGCCTCTACGTGAACCTCTGCGGGAAGCAGGGCTGCTGGCGCGCGCGGCTCACGCCCAAGCCCCGGCGCGCCGGCGTGAAGCGACCGCCGCGAGAGACGCGCTTCCCGCGCGCGCCGGAGGCGGAGGCGCCGTTCGCGGCGTGGCTCGCCGGCTACGACGCGGCATCCGCGGGCTTCGCCGTCTGCAGGTCGGTCGCCACGGTCGGACGCTTCGTCGAGACCCCCGCCGTCCGCCTCCACGACGACCGCACCCGCTGCGCCTCCTCCCTCCCTCTCGCCTGATTCGCCATCTTCCCGCCTCCGCCACGCAACTTAACCCTTTGCACTTTACCCTTTCAACCCTTCAACCTCCTCAACCTTCAATGGATCCAATCCTCCTCCGTCTCTTCGTCCCCGTCCTCGCCGGCGTCCTGCTCGGCCTGGTCTTCGCGTTCCGCGGCTTTTTCCGCGCGCTCCCCGCCGCGCCGGACAGCCCGGGCGTCGTGCGGCTGCTCGCCGGACTCGCCGCCACGTCGCCGGCGACCAAGCTCTTCTACGCCGCGATCCTCGCGCTCGTCGCGGCGACGCCGGGCGTCGAAGGCGTCCCGCGCTTCGCAAAGGCGGACGTCTTCTTCGTCGCCGGCAACGTGATGGGGCTGATGGCCCTCGCGCAGGGGTTCGTCGCCGCCGCGCGCATGCCGAAGATGCTCGCCTTCCGCGGCCCGTCGGGCAAGCCCGGCGCGATTCCCGTCACGCTGATGATCCAGGGTTTCTTCGAGACGCCCGCCATCTTCGCGATGATCGGCGGAATCATTGCCTTGCAGATGACGAACTGACCGAGCGTAAAAAATCCGCCGCGGATGACTATTGCAGGGTGAACCCCACATCTCCGACCCCATGAACCAAACCACGGAACACACGGAAAGCACGGAACCGGCCGCGTGGCGCAGCCGCTGGTACTCCGCCGCGAAGCGGTTCGGCCTCACGGCGGGCGGCTTGTGGATCCTTCTCTTTTGCGGAATCCCCGTGGGAAGGCTTCTTCCCTGGATTCCGCTTCTCGCCGCGGCGTGGGGCGCTTTCGATCCGCGCGAATACGAACGCCGGCCGTCCGTTCGCGCGCGGGCGGGCGCCGTCGTCCTGGCGGCCGGCGCGGTCGCGGTCTACGTCCTGGTTGCCGTCGTCGGGCGTCTGCTCTTCGCGTCCGCGTCGCGGGACTGGTCCGGCGAAGAGTTCACCCCCGAAATCTGGTCGTCCTGCCAGCGCACGTTCCATCTCGTTCCCGGCGCCGACCTGCGCCCGGTCGGTCTCCGCGCGGAGCGCTGGCTGGACTCGATGGCGCCGCGCCCTCTACGTCTTCTGGTTCACCGACTGACCCCGCCGACCGATGAATCCAACCACTGAACACACGGACGACGCCGAAAGAACCGAAGGGCGGAGCCGCCGGCGCTCCGTAGTTCGGGTGGTCGGCCGCGCGGCGCTCGCGGCCGCCGTCTTCGCGCTCGCGCTCGCCGCCTCGGGGTTCGTCCTCTTGCTGATCCTGCTGCACGACGTCGGGCGCGTCGCCGACGCGTGGGGCCTCTTCTTCCTCGCGCTCGACCTCGCGCTGCTGCTCCGGCTCGTCGCCTGGACCGTCCGTTCCCGCCGCCTCGCCCGCGCCGCCGTCTTCGCGGCGCTGCTTTCGCCCGCCGTGTTTCCGGTCTGGGCCGCGTGGAACTGGGCGACGTTCCTGCGCTATCCGGACATTCCATCGGAATGGGTTCTGTTCGCGCACGGGCCCTACTGGAAGGTCGACGCCTCCGGCGACGCCGTCCTCGTCTCCCCGCGACCCGAGCTCCTCTGCCCCTGCGACGGCCTGACGTTCCGTCCGCCCCGCTGCGCGCCGCTCGCCGCGCCGGTGCCGCCGGAAGAGCGCTTCGAGGGAGAACCGCCGCGCATCGCGGCGACGGCGTGGGCGGTTCCGGTCGCGACGAAAGCGCTCGCCGCGCTGTCGGGCCGCGCGCCCGATGGCCCGGTCGGCGAACCGGGGCGGGGCGCCGTCGACGCCGTCCTCGACTGGTCGCCTTCGGGCGAAGAGCCCGCACCGGCGGAAACGAACGGCGCCGCGCCGTGGCGCGTCCCCGTCGCCTGGGATCCGCTCGTCTTCCACGTCCCCGCCGCATCGCCCGTCCGGGACCTGACGCGTGAACGGCTCTCGGACGTCTACCACGGACGCGTCCGCACGTGGCGGGAGCTCGGATTCGACGATCCCCGCGCCATCGTTCCCTACGAACGCGAACGGAACGAGGCCGCGCAGACGTTCGCCCGGGCTTGGATCGCCCCGGAACCGACCAAGTTCGTGACGATCGGCCGACCGCCCTCCAAGGACTGGACCGACGAAGACGCCATGGACGGCCACCTCGCCGAATTCCGCGCCAGGCCCGGCGCCATCGGATACTCCATGCACGTCATGGCCGCGCCGCTCGTCCGCGAGGGAACGATCCGCCTCCTGTCCGTGGACGGCGCTGCGCCGACGGCCGAGAACATCGCCGCCGGACTCTATCCGCCGGGCCGGACGCTCGAGCTCGTCGCCGCCGATCCGCCCAGCGAAAACGTGCGCAGGCTCGCCGCCTTCCTCCGTTCGCCCGCCGGCCGTAGCCTGCTCGCCTCCGCCGGCTTCCTCCCCGTCCCGCTCTCCACGTACCCCGCCACGCCATGAGACAGCCGTTTTCCCGACCGACGAATCCAACCACGGAACACACGGAAAGCACGGCACCGGCCGCGTGGCGCAGTTGCCCCGTTCCGGCGCTTCTGGTAGACTCGGCGCCATGACACCGACCGACCCCGTCCGCGAGCTCGAACGCCGCACCGCAGCGGGCGAAGTCGCGCCGCTCGCGGACCCGGCCGGCCACGGCGACTGGCACCGCTCGTTCCACGACTTCCCGTTCTTCGGCGCCGACGCCCGCGCGGCCACCGCCGCGCGGCGGCAGTTGCGGCTTCGCCTGAAACTCGGCACCGACCGGCTCCCGTGCGATCCCCTCTTGGCCGCCTTTCGCAAGCGGTGCGTCGAGCACGGCGGCGAACGGGACGGACTGGCCGCGCTCCTCCCGGAAGATTCCCTTGCCGCCGTGATCCTCCTGCTCCCGGACCTCCGATTCGAGGAGACGCTTTGCGCCCTGGCCGACGACTTCGGCCCGATTCCCGAAAACCTCTTCGCCCGCAGCCGCACCGTCGGCGACCTGCTCTCCGGCCTCGTCCCTCGCGAACGCGAGGCGGGGGCGGATGATCGCGCGGAGTCCGCGGAAGTCGCGAAGAAATCCGCTCTGGCCGACCATCGCGTCTGGCGATACATCTTCCCGTTCGTTGTTCTGGCGGTCTTCTTCCTTCTGGCGCTCGCGCTCGGCCTTTACCGCAGGGCGGTCGTCGACCGGAGACGCGCGTTCGAGGAATGGC
>CAMNDA010000176.1 GCA_946534745.1 uncultured Verrucomicrobiota bacterium
TGGCGGACTGGTCGACCCCGGCGGCCGTGATGGCGACCGTCGGCGCGATGGCGTAGGCGCCGACCGCCTCGCCCGCCTCGCGGCCGAGAGTGAAGGCGATCTCGTCGCCCGCGGCGAGCGAGCCCTCCGTGATCGAGGCCGAGAACGTCGGGTCGGCGTTGCCGGCGACCTTGGAGGCGTCCGCCGCCGTCACCGTGATCGCGCGCTTGGCGATCGTGAGGTCCGCCGGGACGTAGACCACGTCGTAGTTGCCCTGCTCCGCCGCGCCGGCGGGCGTGATCGCGTAGGCGCCGACGGTTTCGCCCGCGGCGCGCGAAAGCGTGTAGACGATCGCGGAAGCCGGGTCCCCGCCCTTGAGGCCCGTAACGGTCGCCGTGAGCGCGGGGTCGGCGTCGCCGTAGGTCTTGGACTTCGCCTCGGCCGTGACGGTCGCCGTCGCCTTCGTGATCGTGAGGTTCGCGCCGACGTAGGAGACCTCGTAGTTGTCGCCGGCCGTGAGAGTCCCCTGCCCGATCGCGTAGGCGCCGACATCCTCGCCCGCGTCGCGGGTGAGAGCGCCGGAGAGAGCGTCTCCCGCCTTCAGGCCCTCGACCGAGTAGGTCAGCTCCGGATCGGCGTCGCCGTAGACCTTCGTCTGCGCCGCCACCGTGATCGTGAGGGGGGCCTTCGTGACGGTCAGCTCGCCGTCCACCGTGGCGACGGCGTAGTTGGCGGTCACGACCGCGCCGAGCGCGTTGGTGACGGCGACCGCGGTCACCCGGTTGGAGGAGGCGCCGACGTTCGTCTGAGAACCGGCGACCGTGACGGTCTGGAACGCGTCGCCCGCGGCGAGCGCCGTGGCGGTGTAGGCGCCGTTCTCGAGCGCCGTGCCGTCGTAGACCTTCGTGTCGCTCGCGGCCGTGACCGTGAGCGGCTTCTGCGAGATTGAGAACTTCGCGATCTGTGTGCCGGTCCAAAGGTTCGTGCCGACGAGCGTCGCGACGGCGGTTTCCGTGCCGGCGTCGACGTTCGTCGCGTAGGCCACGACGTAGTCCGTGCCCTCGACGAGGTTCGTCGTGCCGTAGGCCACGGACGCGACGCCCGCCTGCGCGGTGCCGTCGTAGACGAGGTCGTCCTTGACGGTGACGGTCGCCCGCGCGATGTCGATGCGCGGGACCACGGTGAAGGCGCCGCCGCCGGCGACCGCGTAGTAGTCGGGATGCACGAAGCTCATCGCGCCCTCGGCCGCCGAATCGTCGCCGAGCATCGGGTTCACCTGCGAGAACGTGCCGCCCGTGATCGTGAACAGGCTGCCGGGCTGGCCGTTGGCCTGATTGACGGCCATGCCGGTCCAGTCGGTCTTGTAGCGGTAGGGCGTCGTGGTCGTGTTGGCGTAGGCGCCGCTCTCGATCGCCACCGTCGCGCCCGCGAACGGGTAGACGGTCGCGCCGCACTCGCTGTCGACCGTGACGGAGAGGTCCGCAAGCGTGACGGCGGCGCCGCTGCGCGCCGTGATGGCGTAGACGCCGTCCTTCGCGATGGCCGCGTCGTTCTGCGTGCAGTCGATCGCGCCGTTGCGGATCGTCACGGCGCCGCTCTTCACGTCGAACGCGCTGCCGTTGCCGGTCGTGCCGGTGCGGGCGATCGTGTATCCGCCGAGGTCGATCGTGAGCGAGGCGCCCGCGCCGGGATCCGGCTCGACGCGCGCGTCGAGCGTGACGTCGTGCATCAAGCGGACGGTCTCGCCGTCGTCCGCGGAGGCCACGGCCTCGGCGAGGGTCGCGTAGTAGGTCTTCGTGCCGGCCACGGAGATGACCATCGCGGAGACATCGCCCTGCGAGAACGTGGCGGTGTAGGTCGCGTCGCCCGTCACGACGGTGGTCGCGAGGATGCCGGGCTCCCATCCGGTGAAGGTGTAGACGCCGTTCTCGTCGGCCGGGCGCTCGGGCGTCGCGCCGTCGTAGCTTGGGCGGGCGCCGTATTCGACGGCGGCGTCGGTCTCGAGGACCGTGCCGTCCCAGTTCTTCCAGACGACCGCGTAGGTCTCGCGGGCATATTCGATCCGGACGACGGTGGAGCCGTCCGCGGCGATGGCCGCCTGCGTCACGGCGCCGGCGACGAAGCCCTCGTAGGTCTTCGCCGCGGCCTCGGTCAGCGACTCGGTCTTGCCCTGAAGCGTCTCGGACTCCGCGAGCGTGAACGTCGCGCCGCCGAGATCGGCCTTCCAGTGCTGGACCGTGTAGTCGACGTCGGCGGGCGTCCATGTCGCCTCGTAGGAGCGGTCGCCGGTGGAACCGGTGGCGATCGTGACCGCCGCGGAGGCGGCGTCGAGCCCCGTGCCCGTCCAACCGGCGAACTCGTAGCCGGTCTTCGTCGGGTTCACGAGCGCGATGTCCGCGTCCTCGATCGTGTAGGTGGCGGGGTTGGCGTCCGCGGGGGAGACGGCGCCGCCGGCGAGGTCGTAGGAGAGCGCGTAGACGACCGGCGTCCACTTGGCCTTGAGCGCGAGGTCCGCGTCCACCGCGTCGGCGAAGTTCCAGGCCGGGCCGGCGGCGAGATCCGCGAACCAGCCGCCGAAGTCGTAGCCCGTGGCGGCCGGAGCCGGGCTCGGCTCCGTCGCCGTCGAGCCCTGCGCGATCTTCTGCGCCGCGGGCGCCGGGGAGACCTTCGCATCGGCGAACGTCACCGTCACGGCCGGGTGGACGACCCAGGCGCCGCCCTC
>CAMNDA010000177.1 GCA_946534745.1 uncultured Verrucomicrobiota bacterium
CCCCCGCGCCGTGGACGAAGTTCCGGCTGATCGGGAGCCTGTCCTCGGGCTACGCGCTCGTGGAGACGGAGGGCGGCTACGCCGTCGTCGACCCCGCCGCGGCGCACGAGCGCGTGCTCTACGAGCGGCTCCTGCGCGCCGCTCCCGAGGTGGCGGAGTCCCCCGCGCAGAAGCTGCTGCTGCCGCAGACCGTGGCGCTGCCGCCCGTGGACGCGCAGCGCGTGCGGACGCTCCTGCCGGTCTTCGAGGAGATGGGTTTCGACCTGGAGGACTTCGGCGGCGACGCGTTCCTCGTGCGGTCGCTCCCCGCGGCGCTCTCGGGCGCGGACGCGAAGGCGATCCTCGAGGAGACGGCGCGCGCGCTGGAGGAGGCCGGCCCGCGCAAGGGGCGCGAACGCTGGCGCGAGGAGCTCGTCGCGGCGGCGGCGAGCCGCTCCGCGGTGCGGACGCGCAAGCCGCTCGACGCGCGCGAGCTCGTGCCGATCCTGATGGAGCTGGCCGCGTGCCGCCTGCCCTACGCCACGCCGGGCGGACGCCCGACGATGGTCTTCACGTCGCTGCGCGACCTCGACCGCCGCTTCGGGCGGAGCTAGGCGTCCGCGCGTCCGCGCGTTTTGCGCCGTTCCGCGCTTTGACTTTTGGCCGCGTCGTGGTATAATTGCGCGCCATTGTGGGGCGAACCGGTTTTTCCGGCCCCCGCCCGGAAAGGAACCAGCCATGCCCTCCTCCCGAATCCTTCGTCCGTCCGCCGCGGCGTGCGCCATAGCGCTTCTTCTCTCTGCACCGTCCGTCTTTGCCGCGAAACCGCTGGTGAATGTCATGCAGGGGATGCACTCCTACGCCCAGGTCTATGATGCGGGAGGGAATACAAGCAGCCTGGACGGCGGAAGCCTTTCAGAGGTGTTCGATGGCGACGATGACACATCCGGAAAAGTGCGCGCGGGCGGACTTGGTGTTGGCGCAAGCATCGTTGTCACATTTCCGACGGAACTCCTCGGTGACGCCAACCATCTCGTATACGCGGACACCGTCGCCCTGAACATGGTGGGCAACGCGAAGTACTCCCTCTTCTTTTCCGAGAACGGAACCGACTGGGAGCCCGTTTCCGGCGTGGAGAGAATGACGGCGTCCAGCAACGCGGTCCACAACGTCAAGGAGCGCGTGAAGTCGATCAAGCTCGTCTTCGACACCCTCTCCGGAACCGTGGAACTGTTCGAGTTCCAGGTCTGGGGATACGTGTCCTCCGTGCCCGTCAACGTGGTGAGAGGGCACAAGGAGTATGCGAAGAACTACAACGCCAACGGGACGCTGGCCGGCGGAGATGGCACCGGCGGTTTCGGCGGCGGCGCGGGAATTGGCCATTGGTTCGACGGAAACAAGAAGACGAACGGAGGTCTCTGGGATGGCGGTGGAGGAACCTGGTTGCCCAACCTCGGCAACGGGAGCTGGTGCATCCTAGCGGTGACGAACGCCTATCCGGCAGGATGTTTCGTGTCGGATGTCAAGATTTCGCAATGCAACGATTTCAAATACTCCATCTATTGGCTTGACGACGCAGGCTGGCATCCTGTGGAAAACGCGACCGAAGTCTCGAAGATCGGCGAGGCTTCCTACGGGGTCAATAAAATCGCGAAAGAGGTGAAAGTCCTTTTCAACCAGACCGGCGGCTGGACGGCGAATATTTCCGAAATCGAAGTATGGGGGATGCCGGCGGAAGACGTGTTCTGCACACATCCTTCTTACACGGATTGGACCGAGGTCGAGGGATCCGCCACCTGCCTGCTTCCCGGCATCGACGAACGGTTCTGCACCGTCTGCGGGAAGCGCTTCACCCGCGAGCAGGATCTCGGCCTCGGTCACGACTTCGTGTCCCATCTCCTTACCCCGGGGGTCTACCGTCGGTTCGGGACCGGCTATATCGACTGCTCGCGCTGCGACTGGCGCCTGGACTTCCCGGCCAACCCGACGAACCTCTGGGACACGATGCCCCTCGATCTCGTCACGAACCGAGTAAACGGAACGCAGATTGGGCGGGTTTCCGTCAAGGGGCAGTTCAATTTCACGGAGATTTCCGTGACCTCTACCGGCAACGGACCGGACGATCCGAGCGGCAACTGGGGCGTCTCCCCCGCCGCGCTAATCAACAACAACTGGACCTGGGGCTGGCAGGAATACTGGTATTCCATGCGGTCGGACGCCGATCCGCACGTCGACTACGTCTTCGGCACGGAGATCGACCTCGCATGGATTGACGTCTCGACGGACAACGGCGTCTACACGAACCTCTACCTCTCCGTCGACGACGACACGGGCGAGGAGACGCTCCTCGCGACAAGCTACGCATTCACGGCCGACGATACGCACATGGAGTCGGTGGAGCAGATCGTGTTCATGCCCGTTACGTTCGCCGCCACCGAGGACGTCGCGCCGGACGTCGCGAAGACGTACTACGCCGTCGTCACGAACGAGACGGGAGCCTTCTACGTCGCTACGAACGGGCTGGAGGCCTTCGAGGCGAACGAGGTCTACTACGAGATTTCGGCCGTCGTGGAGTCGTATCTGGTTCTCGACGGCGGCAAGTACAAGCCGGCCGGCGTCTCGGGCGGCTTCGCGACGAACGCGACCTACGTGGTCCAGTCCGCGAAGGCGGACCGGTACTACACGCAAGAGGCGGGCGGAAAGTACGTCGTGGCGGATGTCTCGAATGGCTTCACGGCGACCACCGCCTACTACCGAACCACGGGAGGCGTGACGGGCGACGGACTCGTCGAGGTCGTTGACACGCGGCCCTCGGTCACCCGAGTCCAGCTCCGCTTCTACGCGCAGCCGGTCAAGCACCTGCGCCTCCGCCAGATCAAGCCCGACGGAAAGGTTCGCGCTCCGATGTACGTCTCCGAGCTCCATCCCTGGGGCACGGTCAGGGGCGC
>CAMNDA010000178.1 GCA_946534745.1 uncultured Verrucomicrobiota bacterium
GGGCGCGCCCGCCGCCCGGGGAGGCCCCGCGAGGGGAACGGCCGCCCCATTCAACCGTTTCAACCATGACTTCTTCTACCACTTCCGAGTCCCTGTCGCACCCCGCCACGGCGGGGGTTCCGGTTCGTCTCGACGGCTCGTTCGGCGAGGGCGGCGGGCAGATTCTGCGAACGTCGCTGGCGCTGTCGGCGCTCACGGGAAGGCCGCTTCGGCTCGAAAAGATCCGCGCGGGACGCGAGAAGCCGGGCCTCAAGCGCCAGCACCTCACGGCGGTGAAGGCGGCCGCGGCGGTCTGCGGCGCGCGCGTCGAGGGCGCCGAGCTCGGCTCGATGGCGCTCGCGTTCGACCCCGGTGCGATCCGCGGCGGGTCGTTCCGGTTCGACGTCGGGTCGGCCGGAAGCGCGATCCTCGTCGCGCAGACGGTCCTGCCGGTGCTACTGCGCGCGCCGGAGCCCTCCGAAGTCGCGATCACGGGCGGGACGCACGTCTCCTGGGCCCCGTGCTGGGAGTTCTTCGCGGAGAGCTACCTGCCGCTGGTGCGCGCGATGGGCGCGCGGGTCGAGGCGCAGATCGAATCGATCGGCTTCCACCCGGCGGGCGGCGGACGCATCCGCCTGCGCGTCGAGCCCGTGCGCGCGGAGGACGTCCGGCCGTTCGCGCTCGCGGAGCGCGGGGCGCTGCGCCGGGCGCGCGTCACGGCCGTCGTGAGCGGCATCCCGCTCGACATCGCGGAGAGCGAGGCGGACATCCTGCAGGAGAAGTTTCCCGAGCTTTCGCTCGAACGCGACGTACGCGAGGTCGATTCGCCCGGACCGGGCAACGCCGTCTGGGTGTCGCTCGAGTTCGAGCGCGTCACGGCCGTCTTCTCGGAGGTCGGATCCTTTGACCTTTCGCGCAAGGTCGTCGCGCACCGCGTGATGAACGCCGCGCGCAAGTATCTCAAGACCGGCGCGCCCGTGGGGCCGCACCTCGCGGACCAGCTCGTCGTCCCGATCGTCGCCCTCCCCGGCGAAGGTTCCTTCGTGAAGGGCAAGGACACCCTGCACGAGACCACGAACTGGGAGGTCGTCCGCGCGTTCCTGCCGGACGCGCGGATCGAGCGCGAAGCGGAGCCGGACTGCGCCAGCGCGACGCTTCGCATCGCGCTTGCGGAGCCGGGCGGAAAAGTGTAAAATGCGCGCCATGAGGATCCTCACCTACAACATCCGCGCGGGCCAAGGGATGGACCTCTCCCCGGCGCTCGAGCGCCAGGCCGCGGCGATCCGCATGCTTGCGCCCGACGTCGTCGCCCTGCAGGAGGTCGACCGCGCGACGCGCCGCTCCGGCGGCGTCGACCAGGCCGCCGCTCTCGCCGGCGCGACGGGCCTCCACGCCGTCTTCGCGCGGTCCATCGACTTCGAGGACGGCGAGTACGGCATCGCCCTCCTGTCCCGCGAGCGCCCCGGCTCCGTGCGCGTCGTTCCGCTCCCGTCGCCGCACGACGAGGACCGCGCGCTCCTCGTCGCCGACTTCGGCCCCTTCGTCTTCGCCGTGACGCACCTGCCGCTCCACGAGGGAGACCGCGCCGAGTCCGTCGACCGCATCCTCGCCGAGCTCCTCCCGTCGCCGAAGCCCGTCTTTCTCGCCGGCGACTGGAACGCGCTCCCGGACGACGCCACGCTCCGCCGGATCGGGCGCGGCTTCGCCGTGCTCACCGACCCGTCCGTCCCGACGTTCCCCGCCGCCGCGCCCGACCGCTGCATCGACTACGTCGCCGTCGACCGCGCCCACGCGGACGCCTTCCGCGGCGCCGTCGCCCGCGTCGTCGACGAACCCTCCGCCTCCGACCACCGCCCCGTCCTCCTGGACCTCCCCGACGCGCCCCGTCGAACCGGCAAAATAGAAAACTCGCTAGATTTCTAGATTCCCGCGTGGCGATTCCGTCACACGACTATAGTTCAAACTACGATTCCACCGTAGTTGATTTTCAATCACACCGTGGAAAAAGCTTGCGTTCCTCCGGTTCGCAGGAGACACGCAGGCGGCCGCGGCGGCGTCTTGCCGCCGCGACCGCCTGCGGATTGACCGAAGTCTGGCACAGAGGTTGCTTTAGATGAAACCGTCCCGATCCAACCATGCATGCCGGCGGAGTCGGGACGACGCCGCGAAGTGGCGGCGGCACGATCTCCGCCAGGCATGCCCCCCGAAAATGCACTGGACCAAGCAACTCGACCCCTCCTCCCTCCCCATCCGCTCGTGGTGCGCCGACGTCGAGCCGGGCGCGCTCGCGCAGGCGGAGAACCTCTCGCGCCATCCCGCGCTCTTCTCGCACGTGGCGCTGATGCCCGACTGCCACCAGGGCTACGGGATGCCGATCGGCGGCGTCGTGGCCGCGGACGCGGCGGTGATTCCGGCCGCGGTGGGCGTCGACATCGGCTGCGGCATGCGCGCGGTGGAGACGGACCTGCCGGCGGAGCGCTTCGCGGACATCCGCGTGCGCCGCGCGCTGCAGGAGCGGCTCAAGGAGCGCATCCCCGTCGGCGAGGGCGTCTCGCACCGGGAGCAGCAGAAGTGGGAGGGCTTCGAGGAATACCTCGGCAACAACGGCCAGGTGCGCGACTGGTGCTGCGCGCTCGACCGCAAGAACCTCGGCACGCTCGGCGGCGGCAACCACTTCGTGGAGCTGCAGAAGTCGACTCCCGTCGACGGTTCCGCCGGCGAGCCCGAGGGCGGCGCGAAGGTGTGGCTCATGATCCACTCCGGCTCGCGCAACCTCGGCAAGCGCATCGAGGAGCACTACCACCGCCTCGCCGCGAAGCACTGCGGGCACTACCGCGTGCGCCTGCCCGACCCCGACCTGGCGTTCCTTCCGATCGAGGAGCCGGACGGCCACGACTACTTCCGAGACATGCTGCTCGCGCTGCGCTACGCCGAGGAGAACCGCCGCCGGATGATGGCCGCGTTCAAGGAGACCGTGGCGGAGTTCGCGCCGGAGGCCTCGTTCGTGCGCGAGCTCGACGTCCACCACAACTACGCCGCCTTCGAGGAGCACTTCAGCAGAAAGGTCTGCGTCCACCGCAAGGGCGCGACGAGCGCCAAGAAGGACGAACTCGGGATCATCCCCGGCTCGATGGGCGCGGCGAGCTACATCGTGCGCGGCCTCGGCAACCCGGACTCGTTCGAAAGCTGCTCCCACGGCGCCGGCCGCAAGATGAGCCGCATCGCGGCCTGCACGACCCTCACGCCCGAGCAGTGCGACGCCGCGCTTGACGGCATCGTCTACGAGCGGTGGCATCCCTACAAGAAGTTCGGCAAGGCCAAGGGCCGCCTCGACCTCTCCGAGGCCCCCCAGGCCTACAAGGACATCGAGGACGTCATCCGCTCCGAGCGCGACCTCGTCGAACCCCTCGTGCGGCTCGTGCCGATGTCCTCGCTGAAGGGCTGACCCGCTCCACCGTGCGCGGGGCATTGAGCCGCCCGCGGAATGCTAGTCTCCGCGCCATGACCGACTCCTCCTTCCAGACGCTCCATTCGGACGGCGGCGCGCGCGCGATCTTCCGCGGGGCCACCGAGAAGGAGTTGAGGGCGAATGGGCCGATTCGTCACCAGTTTCGCCAAATTGACAGTCATTTTCGTCTTGATTTTCGCCAAGACGGATGATATTATCGTCTGCGTTTCGACCACCGGAGTCCGTGATGAAACGGTTTGCACTGGAAAAACTTGACGAATGGAAGAACAGCCGGTTCCGCAAACCGCTCGTTCTCAACGGGGCGCGCCAGGTCGGGAAAACCTGGCTGTTGAAGGAGTTCGGACGACTGCGCTACGACTCGACGGCATATGTCGCATTCGACCGCAGTCCGGAGGCGGCGGCCCTGTTCGCGGGCGGCTTCGACTTCTCGCGCATCGTGGCCGGGCTGCAGGCCCTTTCCGGGGTTCGGATCGTGCCCGGCGGGACCTTGGTCGTTCTCGACGAAATCCAGCTGTGTCCCGCGGCCATCGCCGCCCTCAAGGCGTGGAACGAGGAACGGAACGAATACCATCTGGCGTGCGCCGGCTCCCTTGCCGGCCTTTCGCTTCTTCCCGGAAGCGGATGGCCGGTCGGAAAAACGAACCTGCTGGGCGTTTTCCCGATGTCGTTCGGGGAGTTCCTCGCGGCCATCGGCGACGAGGCTCTTTGGGAGAACGTCGTTCTTTCCGGGGACGGGCTTCTTCTCAACGCCATGCTGGACCGTCTGACGGACAGGCTCAGGCACTATCTTCTCGTCGGCGGAATGCCCGCGGCGGTCGAGGCGTTCGCCGAGACGAGGTCGCTGGACGAAGCGAGAAGACGGCAGTCCGAAATCCTGCGCGACTACGACCGCGATTTCTCGAAGCACGTTCCCGCCGTCCAGCTTCCGCGCCTGCGGGCGATCTGGGATTCCCTCCCGCGCCAACTGTCCAAGATCGACAAGCGGTTCGTCGCCGCGGAAGTCGAAATCCGGGGCGCTTCCGCGAAAACCAGGGCCCGCGACCTGCGCGACCCGTTCGAATGGCTGGAAGGCGCGGGGCTGGCGTATCGCGTGTGGAACACAACCCGTCCGGCCCTTCCGCTGTCGGCCTACCGGAACCATTCGTTCAAGCTGTTCGGCGTCGACACGGGGCTTCTGGCGGCGCAGGCGGCGCTTCCCGCGAGGGCGGTTCTCGACGGCAACGCCGTGTTCACGCATTTCAAGGGCGCGCTTGCCGAGCAGTTCGTCCAGCAGGAGCTGCGCGCCACCGGCGACGAACCGGCCACGTGGATGCCGTCGAATTCGACGGCGGAGATCGATTTCCTGATCCAGGGCGTGGACGGCGTCGTCCCCGTCGAGGTCAAGGCCGAGCGGAATCTGAAGGCGAAATCCCTTGCCGTCTACCGTGCGGCCCATTCTCCGGCGCTGTCGATTCGCACGTCGCTGGCCCCGCACCTGTTTTCGGGCGGGCTTCTGGATCTGCCGCTCCCGGCCATCGGGGCATGGAGGCGATACGTCGCGCCATGACCGACTACTCCTTCCAGACGCTCCATTCCGACGGCGGCGCGCGCGTGATCTTCCGCGGCGTCGTCGGCAGCCGCGCCTACGGGACGGACCGGCCGGGCCATCATGCTTGAAAGGACCACGAATCATGCTTCACGTTCTCGTTCAATCGTTCTCGTTCCTCAAAGGATATCCCGCCGACAAAGCGGGTCACGGTGGCGGATATGTGTTCGACTGTCGGGCCATTACGAACCCGGGACGGTTCCCGGAGTTTTCCCAAGTCACCGGAAAGGACGCATCCGTCGTTGACTTTCTTGAACGCGGAGGCGAGGTCCAACCGTTCCTTTCGCACGTCTTCGCACTGGCGGACTTCCACGTCGCCCGCTTCGTTGAACGCGGATTCACGAGTTTGACCTTCAGCTTCGGTTGCACCGGGGGCCAGCATCGGAGCGTTTACTGCGCGGAACAGCTGGCAAAGCATATCACAGACATCTTCCCTTCCGTCCAGGTGGAAATCCGTCACAACGAGCGGGAGAATTGGCCGTGAGCCCATACGTGTTCAAGGGCGCCAACTGGAACGACCTTCCGATACCGGACAAGCGCGGCCGCGCGGTCTATCGCGTGGAGGTCGAGAAGCCGGGACGCGATGGCGCCGCCGTCCTGCGGCACGTCTTCCGCGTTGACGAATCAATCCCCGTCTTCGCCGAGGACGCAGCCTGGCTCGACGCACGCCTGCGCGGGGAGCGAGACACGCACGGAATGACAACGACGTCTGGGCCGCGGCCGAGAAGCTGGTTGTCGAGGAAATCCGGCAGAAACATCAATGGATGAGAGCGAGACGGCGTCGCGCTTGACGCCACGGCGGCGGTTTTGATACTCTGGCCTCGCGGACCCGCCGTGGTCCGGCCACCTCTCCCCTCCAACCTCTCACCTCTCCCCGCCAGGCCATGAACACCGCACTCACGCTCGGCTCCTTCGTCTTCTTCACCGCCCTCGTGGCCGCCATCACGTGGTGGA
>CAMNDA010000179.1 GCA_946534745.1 uncultured Verrucomicrobiota bacterium
GCGAGGACGATCTTCGCGCCTGGGCGGAGGGTGCGGAGGCCGACCCAGACGAGGGACTCGCCGTCGGCGTCCCACGTGTCGACCTCGAAGTGGAGCGGGGTCCCGTCGCCGTCGAAGAACGCCATCTGCGCCGGATCGGCGACCTTGCCCTCCGGAACGCGGACGAGGACGGGGAACCACGCTTCGTCGCCGCCGTCGTAGCCCGCGACCGTGTAGGTCAGCTGGCGCCCGAAGCCGGACGGCGCGGGCGGGGTCCACTGGGAGATCGTCGCGGTCGCGGAGGCGGCGGAGCCGGCGACGAGGAAGAGGCCGTTGCGCGCGGTCGAGAGGACGAGCGTCGTGGCGGTCTCCGTCGGAAGGTCGACCAGCGCCTCGACGTCCACGGTCGCGGAGGAGGCGCCGTCGGGGATCGTCACGGAGCGCGGAAGCTCGCGGTAGTTCAGGAACTCCTCGGCCGTCCCGGAGACCGAGAAGGGCACGACGAGCTCGCCGTCGGTCCCCGTGCGCGAGAACGTGAAGGAGCCGGTGCCGCCGTTCTCGGAGAACGCGGCCGGGGCGGCGACGGAGACGGCGCCGTTGAAGAACGTGCCGTGGCCCTCGCGGAAGGTCGTGCCGCGCGCGTTCACGCCGAGGATGCCGAACGAGTAGGTGTGGTTGGCCGGAAGCGAGGCCGGGACGGTGATCGTGTGGTAGACGGACGGGTCGCCGGAGACGCCGGTCGCGATCGAGTTGGTGTACGCGGCGCCGTCCGCGCGGCGGAAGACGGCGTAGAGGGCGACGCCCTCGCCCGAGGAGAGGTTCCCGCGGAACGCGAACGCACCGCCGGACTGGGTGACGACCGGCGCGTCGTCGAAGACGGGCGCGCCCTCGACGGGCGGATGGCCGGGAAGCAAGGCCAGCCACACCTGGCCTTTGTGGGTGTTTCCCGTCGGCGTGACGCGCCATACGTCGGCGTCGGCCGCTTTGTTTCCGATCGTGTAGCTGGTGCGTTTGAGAAGATTCGTCCAGCCGTCGAGATAGTCGACATAGACCCAGTTCGTCACGCACGCGCCGGCATTGTCGGTCCAGAAGGCGTTGGATTGGAAGGAGTTCGGCGCCGGGCCGAGCCACGTGACGGAATG
The DNA here is from genome assembly GCA_946534745.1 of uncultured Verrucomicrobiota bacterium. Classification (GTDB taxonomy): domain Bacteria; phylum Verrucomicrobiota; class Kiritimatiellia; order RFP12; family UBA3636; genus UBA3636. The sequence continues at coordinate 1,122 of CAMNDA010000179.1, forward strand.
AAGGGCGTCGCACCGTTCGAAAACGCCCTGGGTCGCGTATTTCTGGCGGACCACCACGCCTTTCGCGCCGAACTCCCGAAGCATCGGACCGATGGTGACGGCCGTGATGTGCTCGCATCGGTTGAACGCGCCGCTCTGGATGACCTCGACGCCGCGAAGCTCGACTTCGCCCTGCAAATCCATGTGCAAGTTCTCGTCGTATTGGTCGTTGTGGCCGAAGGCGGTCGTTTCGACGACCTTCAGCGACGCGGGGAGCTGCGAGTCGAAGGACGTCGTCCCGAAGTCGGACATAAAGGCGCTGGCGCCGACGCGCTGCAGGTCGTGGGAGAGGCGGAAGCCGGGCATCGCGGTCACGTTGCCGAACGCACCGATGCCGATGTTCGTGACGGTGGACAGGTCGAGGATCCCGTCCGGGGCCGTCAGCAGGTCCTTGTTGTTGTAGAACGCCATGTTTGCGACGCTCGTGATGGTCCACGGGACGTCGTCGCCCGCCGCGTAGATGGGCTTCGCCAGGTCCACCGGACCGGAGTAGACGCCGTTGCGGTCGGCTCGCGCGGTCGTGTTGTCGTTGCCGTAGTTCGTCGTGTGGCGCCCGAGCATGAGCGTGTGGTCGGCGGCGTTCTCGACCGTGACCCGGAGCGTGTTGTCCGGCAGGTCCGCGTCGGAGATCGTGGCCTTCGCGCCGTTGTTGGCGAGATTCTGGCCGCTGTCGGCGGCGAGGAGCCAGTTCGCGGCGTGCGCGGGAATCGCGAGGACGAGGAGGAGGGGGAGGTATGTTTTCATGGGAGTGACGGGTGACGGGTGACGGGTGACGAGTGACGAGTGGAAAGTTGCGGCGGCCTATTTTTCGAGGCCCTCGATCTGGGAGAGGTGGTCGACGAGCTGGGACTCCTCCTCGGCGGCGACGATCACGACGAACTTCGTGTCTTCGTTCTCCGAGAGGAGCGTGAAGGTCCGGTACTCGCCCGAACCCGAGACGACGGCGGTCTTGTCGCGGACGTAGTCGCCGTCGACAGTCGCGCCCGTGTAGACGCCGTAGACGGCGTCGGGCGACGCGTTGTCGATCGAGACGGAGAAGACGTCCTGGCCCTGCGCGTTCTTGCCGAAGCCGAGCGCGGAGCCGTCCGCGGACTGCGAGCCGAACTCGGGCTTCTCGAACCGGCCGGCGACGCGCGCCTTGTAGAAGCCCCGGAAGTCGCCGATCTTGCCGCCGCCGGAGAAGCCGACGCCGCCGACGGTCGTCGTGCCGGCGGGCAGCGGGAACCACTGGCGGCCGTCCGCGTCGGCGAGGACCGTTTCGCCGACCGTGTAGCGTATCGCAGGCGCGTTCGCGCCCGAGAGCGCGACCTCCATCTTCCACGCGACGGTTTCGCCCGCCTCGGGGGCGGCCCCCTCGAGGGAGACCCACCCGTCGCGCGTCCAGCCCATCGGACCGGCTTCGACGAAGACGAGGCCGCCGCGCGTGCCGGACGGCGCCTCGACGGCCGCCGAGCCCACGGAGACGACGGTCGAGCCGCGGACCGTGATGTCGGCGCCCGCCTTCACCGGCTTCGTCGGCGCGAAGCGCAGGAGGGAGGTCCCCTCGTCCGGAGGGACGAGCGAGAGCCGCGCGCCGTCGAAGGCCGATTCGTCGCCCGCCGGGCGCGTCCAGGAGCCGCCGGACTTCGAGACGGCGCCCGCGACGTTCCAGGAGGTGCCTGTCGCGTAGCCGTCCTCGCCCCAGCGGACGTTGAACCAGTCCTCGGAGACGCGCGTCGTGAACGAGCCGCCGCTCTCGACCGAACAGCCGCTCGCCGTCGCGGTGAAGAGGAAGACGTGCTTCACGCCCGGCTCGACCGTCTCGGTGTGCGAGAAGGAGCCGGTTTCCGCGACGTCGGACCAGGTGCGCACCGCAACGCCGTCGAGCTCGAGCACGATCTCGGCCGGCGGATAGAGCAGGGTCGTCAGATCGACGGACATCGTGACGTAGCGCCCGGTGTCGCCCTCGGCGACGGACGCCGGTCCGAGGACGAGCGGCGGTACGGAGGTGCGGAACGTGCCGGTCGCCTGCGTCTCCATGCCGTTGGAGCCGACGGCGACGACGCTCCAGGCGTAGAGGGTCCCGGACGCTAGATCGCGGAAGTTGAAGGACCTCGTTCCGGTCGCGTCCACGGTTTCGGAGATCTCGTTGCCGCCGGGGCAGCCGTCCCCGCAGTCGATGCGGACCGTGAGCGTCACCATGTCGCTTCCGCCGCCGAGGTCGAGGACCGGTACGGAGAGCCTCGCCGTGTCGAGTCCGGCCTCGACCGAGACTTCGCCGAGGACGGGAGCGCCGAGGACCAGCGTCGCGAAGGACGCGGTCGCGGTCGACGAGAGTCCCGAGGGAGCGCCGGTCAGCGTCGCCCTGAGGTAGTAGGTCTTCCCGGGCTCCAGCTCGGAGAGCAGGAACGCCACGTCGCCCGTCTTGGCCGTCGTCTGCGTGCCGACCGTCGTCGCGCCCGTCATCGCGGCGTTCTCCGCGATCTCGAGCTTGACGGAGACGGACGTCGCGTTGTCGCCGAGCGTGGTGACGTGCACCGTCGCGGTCGCTCCGTCGAACGTGATGGAGGCCACCTCCAGCGTCGCGGCCGGGCCCTGCGCGCCGGGCGTCGTGAACTCCACGGTTTCGGAGTAGCCGACGAGTCCGGAGGGCGAGCCGGTGAACACCGCGCGCGCGTAGTACTTCGTCTCGCCCGCGAGGCCGGTCAGCGCCAGGACCTGCGATCCGGCCGCGGTCGCCGCGGTTCCGTTCACGGTCTTCTTCGAGGAGAAGGCCGCGTCGGTCGCGTACTCGACGGCCACCGCGCACGACGTCGCGTCGTCGCCCAGCGAGACGAGCGCCACGGTCGCGGTCGCGGAGGCGCGCCCCACGTTCGAGACGCGCAGCGTGCCGGAGGGCGGCTCCACGGTGCCCGTCACGAACGAGGCGTCGGTGTTCGTCGCGGAGAGGCCGTTGGAGCCCGTCACGACGACCTTGACGAAGTAGGCCGTCCCCTGCGCCAGGCCCGTGACCGTGAAGCTCGAGGTTCCGGCGGCCGCGATCGTCGCGGTCTTGTCCGGCGTCGACCCGAACGAGCCGGTCGAGACGTAGACCGCGATCGTGGCGCTGTCGCTCCCCTGCCCCAGCGACGAGACGTTCACGACGATCGTACCGGAGGTCGCGCCCGCGGACGAGGCCGTCACGGACGCGATCACGGGCGGCGTGTAGGCCGGCGTCGTGAACGAGACGGCCTCCGTGACCGTGACGAGGCCGAGCGCGCTGCCGGTCAGGCGCGCGCGGACGTAGTACGTCCGGCCGGGCTGGAGCCCGGTCAGCGAGAAGTTCTGCGAGCCGGGCGCGGAGACCGCCGTGCCGGTCTTCGAGAGCGGCTCCGTGAAGGCCTGGTCGGTCGCGTATTCGAGCACAACCGCGACCGTGCCGGTCTCGTCGCCCTTGCTCGTCACGTTCACCGTCGCCGTGTTCGACGTGAACGTCGGCGTCCCCACGGTCACCGCGCCGGCCGGAGCCTGGCGCACGACCTGCGGCGTGAACTTCACCGGGTCGGTCCACTGGTCGTAGGTTCCGGACGCGTTGTAGAGCCGCGCGGAGACGTACCAGTCCACGCCGGGCTCGACCTCGATGCCCGCGAAGGTCCCGCTCTTGATCGTGGCGCCCTCGCCCACGGACCCGACGACGACGGTCTTCTCCCACCGGTCCTCGAAGTACCACGCGTTCGGCGAGCGCGAGGCGTAGAGCTTCAGCGTGAGGCCGTCCATCGACGAGTCGAGCCGGACGGGCACCGTGAGCGAGTCGGTCGTCCAGCTCGCCGGCTGGTCGAGGAACGCCATCTCGCCGAGCTTGCCGCGGGCGCGGAAGAGGTGGCGGTCGCCCGCGTCCAGGAGCTGCTTCCACTGCGAGGCGTTGGACGAGGTGACGGACGAGAGCCCGTTCGTGTTCCACGCCGTGCCGTAGCGCAGGCTCGTGAACGGCGAGCCCGAGTTCCACGGGTTGCCGCAGGCGCCCGCGCCGTTGCCGTTGCTGCCCACCGCGATCGCGATGTCGTGCCAGCCCGTCGTCGTCGGGGTGACGGAGCCGACCTGCGGCGTGCCGTTGCCGCCGTTGTCCTCCGAGCAGACGACCGTCCCGTCCACCGTGATCGACGCGGCGTAGAAGAAGTTCACCGCGAAGTAGTACTTCACGCCCTTCTCCATCCACATCTGCCCGCCGTACGCCCACATCCGGCAGTAGTTGTCCATCGGGTAGGTCGCCCCGTCGTACGGGTTCGTCCAGTTGGAGGTCGACTTGGCCTGGTACGACGCCACCGCGCCGTACGCGAAGCTCGCGACGTAGCCGGAGGAGTTCCAGCGCGCGGCCTGGGCCGCGGCCTTGTCGACCGGGATGCCCCACTGCTGGTTGCCGCCCTTGTTGTACCCCTGCAGCAGGCCGCCCTGCCAGTACCCCTCGCCCCAGCTGAGGTTGCCGGGCGACTTCGTGGTGAACGAGCCGGTCTGCCGGGTCTCGCCCGTGAGGTTGTTCGTCACGACCACCTCGTAGTAGTACGTCGTCGAGTTGGAGAGCCCGGTCGCGGCGCCGGTCATCGTCCCGGGCTCGACGATCCGCGAGAGCGCCGCCGGCCCGCCCGTCAGCGCCGAGGCGCTCGTGCCCCACCGCACGTAGCCCGAGGCGGAGGTCGCGCCGTTGCCGATCTTCGTCACGTCCAGCATGAACGAGCCGGCCGTGTACGACGGCGTCACGGTGTGCGTGAAGACCGGGTCGTTCGGCTCCAGCGTGCGGAAGCTCGTCGTCGCCACGCCGGTCTTGCCCGCGTCGTTGCGCACGGTGACGCGCACGTAGTAGGTCGTCTCGGGCTCGAGCCCGGAGAGGTCGGACGCGAGCGTCGCGCCCGCCGCGGGCGTGCCGGACACGGTCGCCGTCTTGCCGTAGGACGTCGACGTGCCGTACTCCAGCGTCACGGTCGCGCTCTTGGCGGCCTCGCCCAGCGTCGCGATCGAGATCGACGCCGTGGCGGCGCGCTGCAGGATCCCGGTCATGTCCACCGCGACCTCGGGGTCGCCGACCGCCGTCGTCGTGAACGTCATCGTCGCGGACGTGCCGACCTTGCCCGCGTGGTTCACCGCGCGCACGCGCAGGTAGTAGGTCGTCTCGGCCGAAAGGTCCGTCGCCGTCGCGGTGCCAACCTTCGGGACCGACGTGATGCCCGACGCGATCGACGTGGACTTGGCGCCCGAGAAGTCGGACGATGTCGCCACGTCGTAGTAGAGCGACGCGGAGACCGCGCCCTCGCCGAGGGCGGAGAGATTGTAGGAGAACGTCGCCGTGTACTGCGCCACGGCGCCCAGCGTCGCGGAGACCGCAGGGTTGCCGACCGGACGGGTCTGGCCCGAGGCGCCGGCGCTCGTCCCCGTCTTGCCGGACGGCGTCGCGACGATGCGCAGGCGGAAGTGGTAGGTCGTCTCGCCCGGCAGGTTCTCCAGCGTGTAGGTCCCGCTCTTCGGGAGCTGCGAGGACGTCACCGACGCGACCTTGACGGACTGCCCGTAGGACGAGGAGGTGCCGTAGTCCAGGTAGACGTCCGCCGCGGTGTTGCCGAGGCCGAGGTCCGAAACGCGCCACGTGACGGGGATCGACGACAGCGTCGTCGTCCCGACCGTCACGGTCCCGACGGGCGAGCCGTAGTCCTTGGTGGAGATCTGCACCTTGCGCGAATAGGCGACTTCGGACCCGCGGACGCCCTTCGCGCGGACGTAGTAGAGCGTGTTCGGCGTGAGGCCGGAGATCGTGACGGCGGAGAGCCAGTTCGTCGTCGTCGCGGTGACGCTCGCCGTCGACGTCGCGCCGGCGAATTCCGCGTCGGTCGAGCATTCGAGGCAGACGCTCGCGGAGGCCGCGCCGCCGCCGAAGCCGACGACGCGCGGCGTCGCGGTGATCGTGTTCAGGCCGGAGCTCCCCTCCTGGATGCCGACGACGAAGATGTCGCCGGGAACCGGCCGGCGGACGACCGACCAGCCCTCGTAGGTGCCGGACGGATTCGTCATCCGGGCGATGACGTACCAGCCGTCGCAGTCGCCCGCGTCGCAGAACTCGTCCCACTGGAACGAAAGGTCGTATCCCTCGCTCGGGACGGTGCCGATGACGTGGCTCTGCGCCCAGCCGACGGTGTTCGAGCCGGCGTTGGTCTGGCCGGCGTAGAGCGTGACCGTGCACCCGTCCTCGATGCCGTCCGTGTGGATCGTGCCGGTGAGCGTGGTGCCGGCGATCATCAGGTCGTCGTCGAGCGTCACGAAGGAAGGCAGGGAGTCCGTCGTGCGCGTGCGGAAGAACGTCGCGTCGCCCGGATCGCGCAGCGTGGACCACTTGGCCTGGTTGGCTGCGTTCACGTCTGTGCAGCCGTTGGTGTTCCAGCCGATGCCGATGCCGCTGAAGCCGATCTTGCTCGAGACATAGCCCTTGCCGCCGCTCCAGTCGTAGACCCAGATTCGGACCGCGTGCCAGCCGTCGGACGCGTAGGACTTGGACGCCTTCGTCACGCCCACGTTGTAGCCGGACTTGTCGCCCGAGGCCATCCGCGTGAGCCACTCGCCGTCGAGCTCGATCGCGGCGCCGTCGTCGATGCAGTGGAAGAAGTTGTAGGTC
>CAMNDA010000180.1 GCA_946534745.1 uncultured Verrucomicrobiota bacterium
TGCTCTCCGACTACGAGCGGCGCGTCCTCTCGCACGAGCTGACCCGGCTCATGAAGGACATCCGCGAGCGCCGCGCGAAGGCCGCGGAGGACGAGTCGCTCGCGCCGCTGCGCGACGCGCTCGCCGCCGCGAAGGCGGAGGGCGTCGCCAGCAACGTCCAGGCCGCCGCGAAGGCGCTTTCGGACGCCGTCGAGACGAAGCTCTACGAGGATCCGGAGGTCCCCCCGAAGATCAAGCGCCTGCAGGAGGTCGGCAACCTCCTCGAGTATGATTCCCGCATCCGGCGCGAGCAGCGCGCCTCTCGCCCCGAGGTGCGCCGCAGGCCCCCCGAGCCCGCGCCGCCCGCGGACGAGGCGCCGGAGGCCGCCGCGGAGGAGACTCCGAAGCCTTCCCCGGAGGGCGCCCCGGACGCTGCCGGGGCGAAGCCCGCGGGCGGCGCCGCGGAAACGGAATGACCGCCCAGCTCCTCAGGGCGCGACAACCGGGCCGCGCTTGGCGAGCTCGGCTTCGAGCGCACGGGCGAACTGGTCCGGGCAGGACGTGCCGTTTCGGCACGGAACGCCCTTGAGGACGCCGATCAGGTCGGTCGCCTTGCGGCCGACCGCCAGGCGCGCCACGCCCGCGGTGTTGCCGGGGCAGCCGCCCTGGAAGCTGCATGCGGTGACGACGCCGTCGGCGTCAAGCTCGAAGGTGACGGACTTGGAACAGGTACCTGTGTTCTGGTAGGTGGGCATGGGGGCCTCCTTGTGGCGGAATCGGGGCGGAGTCTAGCATGCGGGGCCCTTGAAGCGCAACCCTTGGAGCTTTCATCGCTTTCAGCGGCATCAGCAACGGCATGGGCGACGACGGCATGGCGACATGGGACAGCGGTAGGGGAGGGAAGGACGGCAAATGGGACATGCGTGCGACACCTTGTCACAGTCGAACCAATGGATACAGACGGGAACGGGAGGGAGAATAGCCGTTCGTTTCTCGAGGGGTCCGCATTGCTCGAACCCGTCTCCGATTTCAATTCCACCATGCGTGATTTTGAATGATTTCTCCACTTCAGAAGATGATATTCGTATAAAAATCAGGCGGTGGAAAGGAGCTGGTTTCGCGCTCCTGCCCATGTCTTGCGTACAGGGGTTTCTCGCGCGAGCGCGCGTGCCGCGCGCCCGTTGCCACACGGGAAGTGGCACGGGGCGTGCTTGTCTTCTGGCAACGCCCGGTTCCGTCCCGGAGCGGGCGCCGAAAACCATTTCAAAAACAACAAACCGAAAGAAGGAACACAACATGGCCAAGATTCTCGGAATCGACCTCGGAACGACCAACAGCTGCATGGCCGTCATGGAAGGCGGCGAGCCCGTCGTCATCCCCAACGCGGAGGGCAACCGCACGACGCCCTCCGTCGTCGCGTTCACCAAGTCCGGCGAGCGCCTCGTCGGCCAGGCCGCCAAGCGCCAGGCCGTCACCAACCCCAAGAACACCGTCTTCTCGATCAAGCGCTTCATGGGCCGCCGCTACGACGAGGTGGCCGACGAGATCTCGAAGGTCCCCTACGAGGTCGTCCGCGCCGCCAACGGCGACGCCGCGGTGAAGATCGGAGACAAGACGTACTCCCCGCCCGAGATCTCCTCGATGATCCTCCAGAAGATGAAGGCGGACGCGGAGGCGTACCTCGGCGAGAAGATCACCCAGGCGGTCATCACCGTCCCGGCCTACTTCAACGACTCGCAGCGCCAGGCCACCAAGGACGCCGGCCGCATCGCCGGCCTCGAGGTGCTGCGCATCGTGAACGAGCCCACGGCCGCGTCGCTCGCCTACGGCCTCGACAAGAAGAAGGACGAGACGATCGCCGTCTACGACTTCGGCGGCGGAACGTTCGACATCTCCATCCTCGAGATCGGCGACGGCGTCTTCGAGGTCAAGGCCACCAACGGCGACACCCACCTCGGCGGCGACGACATCGACGACATCGTCATCCGCTGGCTCGTCGACGACTTCAAGCGCGAGAACGGCATCGACCTCTCGGCCGACCCGATGGCCAAGCAGCGCCTCAAGGAGGCCGCCGAGAAGGCCAAGTGCGAGCTCTCCAGCGCCGCCTCCACGGAGATCAACCTGCCGTTCATCACGGCGGACGCCTCCGGCCCGAAGCACCTGCAGGCCACGCTCACGCGCGCCAAGCTCGAGCAGCTCACGGACGCGACGATCCGCCGCGCGGTCGGCCCCTGCCAGAACTGCCTCCGCGACGCGAAGATCGAGAAGCCGGACGAGATCATCCTCGTCGGCGGCTCGACCCGCATGCCCAAGGTCGTCGACATGGCGCGCGAGATCTTCGGCAAGGAGCCCAACAAGGGCGTCAACCCGGACGAGGTCGTCGGCGTCGGCGCCGCGATCCAGGGCGGCATCCTCAAGGGCGAGGTGAAGGACGTGCTGCTGCTCGACGTCACCCCGCTCACGCTCGGCATCGAGACGCTCGGCGGCGTGATGACCCCGCTCATCGACCGCAACACCACGATCCCGACGCACAAGTCCGAGACCTTCTCCACCGCGAGCGACAACCAGCCCGGCGTCGAGATCAAGGTCTACCAGGGCGAGCGCAAGTTCGCCCGCGACAACAAGCTGCTCGGCAACTTCAACCTCGAGGGCATCCCGCCCGCCCCGCGCGGCGTGCCGCAGATCGAGGTCACCTTCGACCTCGACGCCAACGGCATCCTCAACGTCTCCGCCAAGGACAAGGGCACCGGCAAGGAGCAGAAGATCACCATCACCGCCTCCTCCGGCCTCTCCGACGAGGAGATCAAGCGGATGGTCAAGGACGCCGAGATGCACGCCGACGAGGACGCCAAGCAGCGCGAGCAGGTCGACGAGCGCAACAAGGCCGAGTCCCTCGTCTACCAGGTCGAAAAGGCCCTCAAGGACGCCGGCGACAAGCTCACCGCCGAGCAGAAGAAGCCCGTCGAGGACGCCGTCGCGGACCTCAAGGACGCGCTCAAGGGCTCCGACCACGAGGCGATCAAGGCCAAGACCGAGAAGCTCTACGAGCTGATGGGCAAGGCCTCCGAGGCCCTCTACGGCCAGGCCGGCGGCGCCGCCCCCGGCGGAGCCGGCGCCCCGCCGCCCCCGCCTCCGCAGGACGACGCCCCCAAGGGCAAGAAGGACGGCGACAACATCGTCGATGCGGACTTCGAGATGAAATAGCCCCCGCCGGACCACCGAACCACCTAACCCAAAAACAACAACAAAGACCCGAACGCGGCCAGCCGCGGGAGGGCCACCCCTAAACCAAAGGAAAACCAAACATGAAAATCCGTCCCCTCGGCGCGCGCGTCCTCGTGGAGCCCGTCGAAACCAAGGAAGAAGTCAAAGGCGGCATCTACATCCCCGACACCGCCAAGGAGAAGCCCCAGGAGGGCAAGGTCCTCGCGATCGGCAAGAAGCGCGACGACGACGGCAAGGAGATCCCCTTCGACGTCAAGGTCGGCGACACGGTCCTGATGCCCAAGTACGGCGGCACCGAAGTCAAGATCGACGACAAGACCTACCAGATCGTCCGCGAGGAGGACCTCCTCGGCGTCATCGGCTAACCCCACTTACGAAAGGAAAACGAAAATGGCTGCAAAGCAACTCAAGTACGACACCGACGCTCGCCAGAGCGTCCTGGCCGGCGTCCAGAAACTCGCCAAGGCCGTCAAGTCCACGCTCGGCCCCGGCGGCCGCAACGTCGTCATCGACAAGAAGTTCGGCGCCCCGCAGATCACCAAGGACGGCGTGACCGTCGCCAAGGAGATCGAGCTCCCGGACGCGTTCGAGAACATGGGCGCGCAGATGCTCCGCGAGGTCGCGTCCAAGACCAACGACACCGCCGGCGACGGCACCACCACCGCGGTGCTGCTCGGCGAGGCCATCTACAGCGAGGGCCTCAAGAACGTCACCGCCGGCGCCAACCCGACGATGCTCAAGCGCGGCGTCGACAAGGCCGTCGAGGCCGCCGTCGAGGAGCTGGGCAAGCTCTCCAAGAAGGTGAAGGCCGACGACGTGGCGAAGGTCGCGACGATCTCCGCCAACGGCGACACCGAGATCGGCGGCAAGATCGCCGAGGCGA
>CAMNDA010000181.1 GCA_946534745.1 uncultured Verrucomicrobiota bacterium
GGCGCCCCCCGCCGCAATGCACAGTGCTGAATGCAGAATGCTGAATGCCGGTTCCCGGGCACAGGATGCGGACGGAACGACGACACACAAACGCATCGGCTCTTCATTCATTCAGCATTCAGCATTCAGCATTCAGCATTCGCTTCTCTTCCTCTTCTCCCTGCTCCTCTTCTACTTCGGCCGCTCCGTCGCGGAGGTCTTCGTGAACTGCCGGCTGTGGCCGTTCCTCGTCTACGCGATGCTCGCCCTCGTCGCGCTCGCGTGGGCCGCCCTCGCCCGCGAGTGGCGCGCGCCGCGCGCCGGCGCGCTCGCCTTCCTCGCACTGTGCGCGGCGCTCGCGTGGCGCGTCTCCGACGACGACGACGACAACCCCGCCTGGGCCGGCGCGCAGCACGCGCGCTACTGGGCCGAATACAACCTGCGCGGCGTCGAGGCGCAGCCCTGCGGCAAGGCGTTCTTCCGCCTTGCGGAGCGCGTGCGCGGACGGCCGGGGCTCGTCGCCTACGACATGACCGACCTCAACGAGGCGCTCGGCTCGTCGCGTTGCTTCGAGGCGCTGCCCTACGTCGCGCCCGGCACGCGGACGCTCGAGGGAGGGATCGTGAACAGCGCTCTCGGCTCGCTCGCCGCCTACACCGTGCAGGGCGAGGTCTCCGACGCCCCCGCGGGCTGGCCGCTTCTCGTCTCGCCGCGCGAGTTCGACCCCTACTCCGGCCTCCGACACCTGGAGCTTCTCGGCGTCCGCACGTTCATCGCCCGCTCGCGCGCCGTGCAGGAGGCGATCGAGTCCGACCCCGCCTGGACGCTCCTCGGCGCGGAGGGGCCCGGAGACCGCTGGAAGGTCTACGGAAGCACGATCGCCGGCGAGCCCGACGTGCGCGCATGGAAGACGCCGCTCGACGTCCGGTCCGGATCGCCCACGCAGCGGGAGATCGCGGACTGGTGGGCGTGCCGCGGAGCGACGGAGCATCCCGTCGCGTTCCTTCCGCGGCCGACCTCGTCCGAGGCGAACCTCGGCGCCTGGCGGGACGCCCCACCGCCCGAGCCCGGCTGGCTCGACCGCGTCTCCGACCCGGTGCGGTCCGTCTCGCGCGGCCCCGACGGCTCCCTCGCCTTCGAGACCGACTTCCCCGGCCGCCCGCACGTCGTCGCCGCGACCTGGTATCCCGACTGGCGCGCGGAGGGAGCGGATGGACCCTACCCGCTCTCCTCCGGACAGCTGGTCGTCTATCCGACCGCCCGCACCGTCACGCTCCGCCACGCGGCGCTTCCCTCGGAGGTCGCCGGCCGGCTCCTCACGCTGTGCGGAGTCCTGGCGCTCGTTCTCCTCCCGCTTCTTCGCGGAAGGCGCTCAGGCGGCGCGAAGGAAGGAGGCGCCGCGTGAGCCGGCCGACACCCCGACTCCCCGACGCCGCACTGCTCGGACCGCGCCCGTTCGGCGCCCCCGCGATCGCGGAGATCCTGCGCTCCGCGCCGCTCTGCGTGGCGGTGTCCGGCGGCGCGGACTCCGTCGCGCTCCTGCACGCGCTCGTCCGGCTCCGCGCCTGGCTCGGCGGCAGGCCGCCCTACGGCCTCGTCGCCGCTCACTTCCACCACGGCATCCGCGGCGCGGAGGCCGACGCCGACGCCGCCTTCGTCGCCGACCTCTGCGCCTCGCTCCGCGTGCCGCTCGCGACCGGGCGCGGAAACGTCCCCGCCGAGGCCGCGCGCACCGGCGAATCGGAGGAGATGGCCGCCCGCCGCCTCCGCCACGACTTTCTCCGTGCCGTCTGTGTCGGCGATTCGGCTCCACGGTCACATGATCGCACGATCGTATGGCCGAACCGTCGCGATCCCGAGCATTCAGCATTCAGCATTCAGCATTCAGCATTGATCCTTGCGACCGGCCACACGCTCGACGACCAGGCGGAGCTCTTCTTCCTGCGGCTCAAGCGCGGCGCGTCGGCGCGCGGGCTCTCGGGCATGCGGCCCTCCGAGCCGGCGTCCGGCTCCTCCCCCGCTCGCGTTCGGCCGCTCCTCCGCGTGCGCCACGCCGCGCTCGCGGAGTGGCTCCGCGCCGAGGGCCTCGCCTGGCGCGAGGACTCCACCAACGCGGCCGACGACGCCGACCGCAACCGCATCCGCCACCGCGTCCTGCCGGCCGTCCTCGACGCCTTCGGCCCCGCCTTCCTCTCCACCCTCTCGCGCTCGATGGACCTGCTGCGCGACGACACCGACCTCCTCGACGCCCTGGCGACCGAGCCCGGCGCAACCGAGGGGCCCATTCAGCATTCAGCATTCAGCATTCAGCATTCCCCTCCCCTCCTCCGCCGGCGCATCGCCGCGGCGCTCTACGCCTCCGGCGTCGACCCGGAGGCCGTGACGCTCGACGCCATCGAGCGGATCCGGCGGCTCGTCGCCGCGCACCGCGGAGGCGCCGTCCCGCTCGGCGGCGGCGTCGTCGCCCGCGTGCGGAAAGGCGAGATCCTCGTCGAGCGCGACGACGCCGGACGGTAGCCGCGCGCAAACTTTCCGCTTTCCTCTTTTCCCGCAAGCGGGTAGACTCTCCCGCGCCATGCCGAACTTCGCCGCCCGACTCCGCCAACGCCTCGGCCCCGTCTGGGGCGCGGCGCTGCTGCTGTTCGTCGCGCAGCGGTTCGGCGACGCCGTGAACGCCTTCATCGGCATCTGGCTCGTCCCGCGCTACATCCCCCAGAAGGAGCTCGGCGCGGTGCTGCCGCTCGCGCAGGTCGCGATGCTCGTCGCGATGCCGCTCTCGATCCTCCTCACGCCCTACGCGAAGCTGCTCAACGTCCATGCGGAGCGCGGCGAGCCGGGCAAGGTCAAGGCGATGTTCCGCGACGCCTCGCTGCTCGCGCTGGCGGTCCTGCTGCTCACGCTCGCGCTCGCCCCGCTGTTCTTCCCCTACATCTTCGCCCACTTCGGCATCCAGAACGGCAACCTCGCCCTCGCGATCGTCGTCTCCGCGGTGCTCGGCGCGCTGTCCCCGATCTTCACCGAGTCGCTGCGCGCGCTGCGCCGCTTCGGCGTCGTCTCCGCGCTGAGCGCGATCGCCCCGCCGCTGCGCCTCGCCGCGATGTGGATCGCGCTCCCCTTCCGCGGGCTCACCGGCTACTTCGTCGGGCAGTCCGCCGGTCCCGCGC
>CAMNDA010000182.1 GCA_946534745.1 uncultured Verrucomicrobiota bacterium
ATGTCCTTCCGCGAGACCTGGCACCTCTGCATCCAGGGCGTCAAGCACCGCCTGTTCCGCTCCGCGCTCACGCTCGCCGTCGTCGTGCTCGCCGTCGCGTTCTTCATGTTCCTCCTCTCCGAGAGCATGTTCGAGCGCGCCGTCGCCCGCGGCGTCACGGGCGAGGACGCCGCCGCGCGCGCCTCGCAGGTCCGCCTCACGAGGATGCTCTCGCCCGCCTCCGACGCGATCTCCGTCGAGCGCCTCGCGGCGCTCCACGCCCGCGCCGCCGCCGGCGGCGCGGAGGACGCCGCCGCGGAGTTCACGGGCGCCACCGGCCTCGCCGCGGAGCGCGTCCTCGCGCTCGCCGCGCTCGCCGCGCAGGAGCGCATCTACGCCGAGTGGCTCGACGAGCTGCCCGTCGGCAAGCGCATCGTCCTCGTCGGCAAGCGCACGGGCCGCGCCTCGTTCCGCCACATGATCGAGAACCGCGAGGAGCTCCACCGCCAGCTCGGCATCATGGTCGACGTCCGCGTGCCGGGCCGCCTCGAGGGGCTCGACGCGTTCCTCGACGCCTTCCCCGCCTACGAGAAAGAGATGGCCGCGTTCACCGCCGCGTGGAACGCCGCCGTCGCGAAGGCCGTCGCGGCGACCGCCGCCGCGACCGGCGCGAAGGAGGTCGACCGCTGGGTGCCCGACGCCCCCGCGGACGCCGCCGAGGCCTGGCGCGCCTCGCTCGCCGCGCTCGGCTTCCGCTTCGGCCCGGACGACCTCGCGCTCATGCGCACGCAGCTGCGCGAGGCGAACGAGTACGCCGACGTCCTCGACGCCCTCAACCGCCCCGCGCTCCGCAAGGAGTGGTCCACGAAGTTCCGCGAGACGAAGGCCACCTCCGCCGAGGAGAAGATGCCGCAGCTCGCGGACCCGCGCGCCGCGCAGCTCCTGCCGCAGTTCCCCGCCGAGCTCCTGCCGCGCATCGCCGCGCGCCACGCCGTCGCCGCGCGCCTCGCGCTCCTGCAGGACCGCCTCGCGCCCGTCCTGCGCGCCAAGACCGCCGCCTTCGGCCTCACCGGGCGCCAGATCTTCCTGCTGTGCATCTCGTTCCTCGTCTGCATGGTCGGCATCGCCAACGCGATGCTGATGGCCATCACCGAGCGCTTCCGCGAGATCGCCACGATGAAGTGCCTCGGCGCGACCGACGGCTACATCCTCTCGCAGTTCATGCTCGAGGCGGCGCTGCAGGGCTTCTTCGGCGGGCTGCTCGGCGCCGTCGTGGGCTTCGTCATCGCGGTCGCGCGCTCCGGCCTCGCCTACGGCGCGCACCTCTGGCGGTACTTCCCCGCCGGGGAGGTCGCGCTCTGCTTCGTCTTCTCGCTCGCGGCGGGCGTCCTCCTGTCCGCGCTCGCATCGATGCAGCCGTCCTGGAGCGCCTCGCGCATGGCGCCGATGGAAGCCATGAGGGTCGAATAGCCATGACCGAGTTCAACGAAGCGAAATACGCCGAGGGCCGCGAGGTCCTCGTCTCCGTCCACGACGTGCGCCGCACCTTCTGGCGCGGCGAGGAGCCCGTCCACGCGCTCGACGGCGTCACGCTCAACATCTACCGCGGCGAGTACATCTGCGTGATGGGCCCCTCCGGCTCCGGCAAGTCGACCTTCTTCAACGCCGTCGGCGGCCTCGACACGCCGACGAGCGGGCGCGTCTTCATCGACGGCGTCGACATGGCGCAGCTCAACGCCGACGAGCTCGCGTTCCTGCGCTGCCGCAAGATCGGCTACGTCTTCCAGCAGTTCAACCTCAACACCACGATGACGGCGCTGGACAACGTCACGCTGCCGATGGTCTTCGCCGGCGTGTCGGCCGACGAGTCCCGCGCCCGCGGCATGGCGCTGCTGGAGCGCGTCGGCCTGGGCGACCGCTGGAACCACCGCCCGAAGGAGATGTCCGGCGGCCAGATGCAGCGCGTCGCCATCGCGCGCGCGCTCGCCAACAACCCGTCGATCCTGCTCTGCGACGAGCCGACGGGCAACCTCGACCTCAAGAGCGGCAAGGACATCCACCTGCTGCTGCACGACCTGAACAAGAAGGGCGGCGTCACCGTCATCTGCGCCACGCACGACCCGAACATGCTCTCCGTCTCCGACCGCATGGTCTGGATCACCGACGGCCGCATCGCCCGCATCGCGGAGTCCAAGGACGTCGAGATCGCCCAGAACTCCCTCGGCGACGGCCAGGAGGAGGACTAGCCCCCGCGCGTGGCGTGAGCCGATTGATGGAATAACCGATGGAATAACCCGACGTTCCCTTTCAACCTTTCAACCTTTCAACCTTTCAACCTTTCAACCTTTCAGATGCCCCCCTCTCCGTTCAACTGGCAACGCGCGGAATGGCCCGCGTTCTCCTTCGCGCGAAGCGCGCTGAAGGACGAGCTCGCCGCCTTCGCCCGCGCGTTCCGCGAGGCGGAGCGGGCGCTGCGCGAGCCGGAAGACCCGCTCTTCGCCGCCCGCGCGCTCGCCGCCGAGGCCGTCACGACGAGCGCCATCGAGGGGGTCGAGGTCGACGAGGCCGTCGTGATGTCCTCCATCTGTCGCGCGCTCGGCGTCCCCGGTGCCGCTCCCTCCGCCGCCCGCGACGCCCGCTCCGAAGGCGCCGCCCGGATGGTGCTCGCCGTGCGCGAGGACCGCGCCGCCCCGCTCTCCGCCGCGCTCCTGCGCCGGTGGCACGGCGCGCTGATGGAGGGAGACGACCGCGGCGTCCGCGCGGGCGCGTTCCGCTCCGTCCCCGTCCGCGTCGTGAGCGTGGACCGCTTCGGACAGTCCGAGACGCGCTTCGAGGCGCCGCCGCCGGAACGCGTCCCGCGGGAGATCCGGCGGTTCGTCGCCGTCTGGAACGCCGCCCCTGCCGCGACGCCGGCCGATATCGCTCTCAAGGCCGCCTTCCTGCACCCGCACTTCGAATCGATCCACCCCTTCGAGGACGGCAACGGCCGCATCGGCCGCGCCCTCGTCGCGAAGGTCCTCGCCGAAGGACTCGGGCGTCCCGTCGCCCTGCCGGTCTCGACCTTCGTCGCGCGCCACCGCCGCGCCTACTACGACGAGCTCCACGCCGCCTCGCTCACTCTCGACTGGACGTCCTGGGCCGGATTCTTCGTCCCGGTCCTCACGGAACTGCTCGAGAGCTTCGTCTCCGCGTCCCGGTTCGTCGCCGCCAAGCGCGACTACCTCGCACGCCACGAGGCCACCTTCTCCGAACGCGCCCGCAAGGTCGTCCTGCGGATGTTCGAGGACGGCGAGGCCGGCGCGAAGGCCGGACTCTCCGCCGCCAAGTGGATGCGGATGGCCAAGGTCTCCAAGCCCACCGCCACGCGCGACCTCGCCGAACTCGCGCAGGCCGGCGCCATC
>CAMNDA010000183.1 GCA_946534745.1 uncultured Verrucomicrobiota bacterium
CCCCGAAGAGCGCGCCGGAGGGGTCCATCGCCTCGGTGACGCCGTCGGTGTAGAGCAGGAGCGAGTCGCCGGGCGAGAGCTCGAGCGAGCGGAGGCGGTAGGCGACGCCGTCGAAGCACGCGAGCGGGCAGCCGGACTTCTCGCGGATCCAGCGCGGCGCCTCGCCGGCGCGCAGCAGCAGCGGCGGGTTGTGGCCGGCGTTGGCGAAGGCGAGGAGGCCGGTGCGCAGGTCGAGGACGCCGACCCACGCGGTGACGAACATCTCCGCGGGGTTGTTGCGGCAGAGCTCGGCGTTGGCGCGGGAGAGCGCCGCGGCGGGGTCGCGCGCGGGGTCGTCCTGGAGCTGGTCGCGGATGAGCGTCTTGGCGTTCATCATGTAGAGCGCGCCGGTGACGCCCTTGCCCGAGACGTCCGCGACGAGGAACGCGCGGTGCGTCTCGCCGAGCGGGAAGAAGTCGTAGAAGTCGCCGCCCACCTCGCGCGCGGGGCGCATCGAGGCGGCGAGGCGGAAGGACGGCTCGTCCGGGAAGTCGGACGGGAGCGCCGCCGACTGGATCGTGCGTCCCAGCTCCAGCTCGGCGGCCTGCTTGGCGGCCTTGTCCGCGTAGAAGGCGCGGATGCGCGCGGCGTCGCTCCCGATGCGCCAGAGCAGCGCGACGAAAAGGCCGAGGACGGCCGCCAGGAGCGAGCCCATCACGGCCGTGAAGAGCGTGCGGACCCCGTAGTATTCGGCCGGCGGCAGGGCGGCGACGATGCGGTGGCCGCAGAAGACGACGGCGCGGCAGTCGTGGACCGCGCCGAAGAGGGTGGCGCGGAAGGTCGTCTTCGCGTCCTCGACGACGCCGGGCGCGGCCGGGTCGTAGCCCGTCTCCGCGAGGAAGCGCGCCTCGTCGCGGTGGCGGGCGGGGTTGGAGATCAGGTGCCCGTCCCCGAGGTCCGCGCAGAGGAAGAAGCCCTTCTCGCCGAGGAGCCACCCGTCGAAGATGAAGCCCATGATCGCCGGGAACATCGCCGTGACGCGCGGCTCGCGGACCGCGATCTGCACGAAGCCGTCGCCGCCGGGGAAGGCGACGCCGACGTACTTGCGGCGCACGGTCGTGTCGTGCGTGCTGAAGCGGAAGGGGTTCGAGAAGGCGGTGCGGACGCCGTTGGTGAGGACCAGGAACGGGGCCGACTCCTTGCGTTCGGCCATCGGGAAGCCGACCTGCGCGCGGTCGCTCGAGGCGACGACGACGCCCTCGCGGGAGACGACGTTCACCTCGTCGATGTCGCGCTGCTCGGCGACGAGCTTCATCCGCTCCTCCGGATAGGGCCCGGGCGCGCCGAGCTCCTCGACGATCGAGCGGCCGACGTGCATGAGCATCGTGTCGATCGAGCCGTTCAGGGTGGCGTCCAGGTCCAGCATCGCGTAGTCGAGCATCGACTCGGTCTGGCGCGCGGCGCGGCGCGTGGCGGCGACCCACGTGAGGGCGACGGCCGCGCACCAGACCGCGACGGCGGCGAGGAGGATGGCGCGGCGTTTCACGGTTCGGGCGCAGGGGCGGGGGGGGCGAAGTTCTTGCGGAAGGTGAGGATGTTGCAGCCGTGGGCGTGGCGGTAGGAGAGCCCGTCCATCGTCTTGCGCAGCAGCAGGATGCCGAGACCGCCGATCGGGCGCTCGTCCGCGCCGAGCGTCAGGTCCGGCGGCGGGATGTGGAGCGGGTCGAAGGGCTTGCCGTCGTCGGAGACCGAGACCGTCGCGCCGCGCGGGTCGCGGGAGAGGCGCACCGAGATCGCGAGGCCGGAGGCGCCCGAGCAGCGCACGACGTTGGAGACGACCTCGTCGAGCGCGACGAGGAGCCGCGCCTTGTCCTTCGGCGGGCAGCCGGCCTCGTCGAGCGTCTGCTCGAGGAACGCGGCGGACGCGGCGAGCGCGTTCTCGTCGTTCGGGAAGGTCCGCATCCGGCGCTCGGGTGCGCCGAGCCACTGCACGGCGAGCACGGTGAGGTCGTCCGCGCGCGGGGCGCCGGCGGCGAAGGCGGAGACGGCGGCGTGGACGGCGACGTCGAGCGCGCGGGGGACGCGCGAGCCGGCGGAGGCGAGCGTCGAGGCGAGGCGGTCCTCGCCGAAGAGCGCGCCGGCGAGGTCCATCGCCTCGGTGACGCCGTCGGTGTAGAGGAAGAGCGCGTCGCCGGGGCCGAGCGCGAGCTCCCGGCGCTTGTAGGCGACGCCCTCGAAGCAGCCGAGCGGGCAGCCGGACTTCTCGCGGATCCATTCGGGGGCGGCGCCCTCGCGCAGGCGCAGCGGCGGGTTGTGGCCCGCGTTGGCGAAGGCGACGCGGCCCGTCTCGAGGTCGAGGACGCCGACCCACGCGGTGACGAACATCTCGGCGGGGTTGTTGGCGCAGAGCTCGTCGTTCGCGCGCGTGAGGGCGGCGGCCGGGTCGCGCTCCGGGTCGGCGAGGAGCGCGTCCTTGAGCAGCGTCTTGGCGTTCATCATGTAGAGCGCGCCGGTGACGCCCTTGCCGGAGACGTCGGCGACGAGGAACGCGCGGTGCGTCTCGCCGACCGGGAAGAAGTCGTAGAAGTCGCCGCCCACCTCGCGCGCGGACTCCATGGAGGCGGCGAGGCTCCAGCCCTCCTCGGAGGGGAAGTCGGCGGGGAGCGCGGCCCGCTGGATCGTGCGCCCCAGCTCGAGCTCCGCCTCGATGCGGCGCACGCGCTCCTCCGCGGCGTCGCGCAGCGCGACGACCGTCGAGTTGATGTTGTCGGAGAGCTCGGAGAACTCGAGGCACGAGCGCTCTTCGACGCGGCCGCCGAGGTCGCCCCCCGCGATGCGGCGGAGGGCGTCGCCGATGCGCCGGACGGACCCCGCCACGCGGCTGGGCAG
>CAMNDA010000184.1 GCA_946534745.1 uncultured Verrucomicrobiota bacterium
CGCCCGCTTCGACGTCCCGCCGCGCGCGGCGTCCGTCGTCGTGCGCTAGCGCGGTTGCGGCGCGGAGGCGTTTCTGCTAGGATGGACCGCATGGAAAGCACCTCCGCCAAAATCCGCCCGCTCTCCCCGGAGGAGCGCCTCCGCGCGCTCCTGCCGGAGCGCCTCGAACTGGCGGCCGTCACGCGGCTGCTGCCCGCCGACCGCCTGCCGCACATGGCGTGCCTCGACGTCGGCATGCCCAACCCCGCGATGTCCGCCGCGCTGCGCCGCCTCGGCGGCGTCTGGCGCACCGCCGCGCGCTCGCCCGAGGCCGCCGCCGAGGCCTCCGCGTTCCTCGGCGACGCCTCGGTCTGCTGCCTCGCCGCGGACGGCGCCATCCCCTTCCCCGGCCATTCGTTCGACGCGATCGTCGTCGCGCTCGACATGCTCTGCGCCGTGCCGGACGCCCTCGCGTTCGTCCGCGAGTGCAACCGCATCCTCCGCCCGGACGGCCTGCTCGTGCTCTCGGTGCAGGCGCGCCGCCCGTTCTCGATCGCGGACGCGATCCGCCGCCGCATCGCGCCCGCCGGCCCGCACGCCGCGACCTTCACGGAGAACTCGCTCTACCAGCTGCTGAAGAACGGCTTCAACGTCGACTCGATCGAGTCGCACAGCCGCTTCTTCCTCGAGCTGGCGCGCCTGCGCGACCTCGCGCTCGAGACGCGCGGCGCCTCGCCCGACGAGCGCGCCGCGCGCCTGCGCGGCGCCTACGCCGCCGCCCGCGTGGCCGACGCGCTCTGCTTCTGGGGCCGCCGCCACGTGCTCGCCGTCTCGGCCCGCCGCCGCCAGTGGAGCAACCGCGACATCCCGGCGCTCGCGGACGGCCGCTCGATCGGCGAGGCCGTGATCTTCAACCCGCCCGCCTAGCGCGGGCGCACCCCGCCACGGAGGCCGCCATGTCCCGACATCCCCGCCTGCGCCGCGCCGGCGCGATCCTGCTCGCCGCGGCCGTCCTGCTCCCCCTCGCCGCGCTCGTCCGCGCCCGCTTCCTCCCCGAGGTCGAGGTCCCCGTCCTGCGCTACGCGCGCCTCGCCGAGAACGCGTCGGACGCGGACACGGTCGCGCTCGCCGACTTCTTCTCGCAGCTGGAGGACCTGCTCGAGGGCGGCTTCGAGAGCGTGACGCCGCGCCGCCTGCGCCAATACGCGATCTGGGGCCGCCACCTCCCGCTGCGGCCGTTCCTGGTCGCGATCGACGCGCCCGACCCGACGCTCGTCACCGGCGGCATCCCGATTCCGCAGGACGACTTCGCCCTGACGCGCATCCCCGGCACGGCGGAGGACATCCTGCGCTTCTTCGGCTACGCCGGCATCGTCGTCGGCGAGCCCTCCGCCGACCCCGCCGCCGGAACGATCACGCCCGCGGCCGCCGCGGCCGCCACGAAGCGCGGCTACCTCGCCTTCCCGCCGCACGGAATCGGCTTCTCCGGCGAGGAGGGCGTCGCGAAGATCGGCCCTCGCACCGACTTCTCCGCGCTGCCCCGCGTCCGCGTCCCGGGCGGCGCCCACCTCTTCGCCGCGCGCATCGCGCAGGACGCCGTCGTGCCCGAGAACTTCGGCACGCTCCGCCTCGAGCACGCCGCCGGCCCCGAGCCGCTCGCCGTCGCCGTCCTCGCCTACCTCGACGACCACTCGCCGCCCTTCGCGCGCGGCGAATCCGATTCCCTCGCGCCCGGCGAGACGCTCGCCATCGATCTCGGCAAGGACGTGACGTTCCCCGTCGAGGTCGTCGTCTACGACCCGCTCCGGATGATCCTCCTCTACCGCCAGAAGGTGCAGAGGACCGAGGTCACGCGCCCCGCCGGCTGGCACCTGCCGCTCTCCGGCCCCGACGAGGGCGTGAAGCTCGACCTCGACCCGCCGCCCGACCCGGAGCCCGAGCCCGCCCCCGCCGAAGACTCCGACTTCGAGCTCGACCTCGGCCCCGAACCCGACGACGGATCCTTCGAGTGATCTCCATCCTCGCCCTCCCCCTCCTCGCCTCCGCGCTCGCGGCCGTCGCCTGCGGCGCGGTGGGGACGTTCTGCGTCGCGCGCCACAACACCTACGTCGCGGGCGCGCTCTCGCACGCGTGCTTCGCGGGCCTCGGGCTCGCGCAGTACCTGGCGGTCGCGCACGGCTGCGCGTGGGCGACGCCGACGCTCGGCGCGCTCGCGGCGGCGGTCGCGGCCGCGCTCTTCCTCGCGCTCTCGCCCGCGGCGCGCGGCGCGCGCGCCGACGGCGCGCTCTCCGCGCTCTGGGCGACGGGGATGGCGGTCGGACTCGGCTTCCTCTCCGCGACGCCGGGCTACCAGGGGAGCCTGCTCGACTACCTCTTCGGCTCGATCCTCTTCGTCTCGCGCGGCGATCTGGCGGAGATGGCCGCCTTCGACGCGGCGCTCCTGCTCGCGCTCGCGCTCTTCTGGCGCGGCCTGCTCGGCGTCGCGTTCAACGAGCGCCTCGCGGCGCTGCGCGGCGCGCCGGTGCGGCTGCACGCGTGCGTGCTCTCGCTCGCGACGGCGCTCGCCGTCGTCGTGCTCGTGCGCGCCGTCGGCATCGTCCTCGCGGTGGCGCTCCTCGCGCTGCCCGCGCTCGCGGCGCGCCCGCTCGCGCGCCGGATGGGCCCGCTGATGCTGCTCGCGGGGCTCTTCGCGTTCCTCTCGCTCGCCGCGGGCCTCCTGCTCGCGTGGCGGCTCGACTGCCAGCCCTCCGCGCCGGCGGTCCTCGTCGCGGCGCTGCTCGCCCTCGCCTCCCGCGCCGCCGCGCGCCTCGCGGCGCGCCGCGCGGCCGCCCCCGCGCGCTAGAGCGGTTCTAGAAAAAGCGTAGCCGCGATCCGTCCTGCCCCGCCCGTACTCCGGGCTCCCAAAACGCGGTGTTCCCGAATGCGCGGCCGCTCGGCGGGG
>CAMNDA010000185.1 GCA_946534745.1 uncultured Verrucomicrobiota bacterium
CCCGCCGCGGCGAGCGCGGCGGGGAGGCGGCCGAGCGGCGCGAGCGCCGCGCAGAGCGCGGTCGCGGCCGTGCCGAGGAGCAGGAGCGACGGGACGAAGTAGGCAAAGCGGCGGGAGGTCTCCGGGAACCTCTTCGCGAAGAAGCCGCGGTGGCGCGCGTAGCGCGAGACCTGCCGCAGATGCGGGCCGAAGAGCGGGCGGCGGTGGTGCGCGGCGGCGACCCACGGGTCGTAGACGAGGCGCGCGCGGCGCGAGATCTCGAGGCAGAGGATCGTGTCCTCGCCCGGCCAGTGCGCGGTGTCGTAGCCGCCGATCTCGCGCAGGAGCGCGGCGCGGACGAGCAGGTTGCACGAGGGCAGGTCGTCCTCGCTGCGGACGCGCGTCGGGGTGTAGCGGCGGCGCGCGCCGCCCGAGACGAGCGGGCTCTTGTAGACGCGGCCGGACATCTGCGCGGGGAAGGGGTCCTCGCCCGGCGTGACGGCCGGGCCGCCGACGGCCCCGATCGCGGGGTCGGAGAAGTAGGGTATCGCGTGCTCCAGCCAGCCCTCGAGCGGGCGGGCGTCGTCGTCGAGGAACGCGACGATCTCGCCGCTCGCCTCGCGGATGCCGAGGTTGCGCTTGTCGGACGGAAGGACCTTTCCGGTCGGGATCTCGCGGACCCAGTCCGGCCACGCCTCGCCCGTGGGGGCGTCCGGAAGGACGATCGCGTCGAGCCGCGGATACGACGCGCGCTGCGCGGCGAGCGCCTCGACGCACCGCCGGAGCATGTCGCTCGAGGCGGGGCAGGCGATCACGGCCGTGACGGCGGGCGGGCTCGCGGGCATCGGGCGCGGCTCGAGCGACTTGTAGTAGCCGAGGAGGCGCGTGCGGTAGAAGATGGCGAGCGTGTCGACCATCACGTCGCGCACGTTGCGCAGGGTGAGCGAGCCGCGCTTGTCGCCGAAGTCGAGCGTGATCGGCGCCTCGGCGATGCGGTAGCCGGCGTCGCGCAGGATCGAGAGCACCTCGAGATCGAAGGCGAAGCGCTTCGTGAGCATGCGGTCGAACGCGTGGCCGAGCGCCGCGCGCGTGAAGAGCTTCATGCCGGTCTGCGTGTCGTGCACGGGCAGGCGCACGAGCGCGCGGACGATCGAGTAGTAGACGAAGCTCGCGAGGCGGCGCGACCACGGGTAGTCGATCGCCGACTCGGGGTGCATCTTCGAGCCGATGACGACGTCCGCGCCCTTCTCGCGCATGATCTCGAAGAAGCGCCAGATGCGGGCGGGGTCGAGGTCGAGGTCGCCGTCGAGCAGCAGCACGTGAGAGCCGCGGCTCGCGCGGAACCCCGCCACGAGCGCGGCGCCCTTGCCGCCGTTGGCCGCGAGGAGGACGGGCCGGCAGCGCCCGGCGCCGATCTCCGCGGCGGCCTCGGAAATCGCCTCCGCCGTGCCGTCGCCGGAGCCGTCGTCCACCGGGACGATCTCGAACGGGATCGGAGCCAGGAGGTCCGCGACGGCGCGGAGGTTCGCGCCGACCGTCTTCGCGAGCCGGTAGCACGGCATCACGACCGAGAGCATCGAGAAGCCCTCGGGCGCGGCGAACGCCGGGACGGGGGCCGTGGGCCGCGCCGCTTCCGCTGTCGGGTCGTCTGGCATGGCGGCGGAGTCTACCACGCCGCCGCGCCCGCCCGCAAGCACTTGACATCCCCGCGGCGTTTTGAGATGATTCCGCCCCGTTCCGCGCAACCGTGGTGGAATGGCAGACACGCTAGATTCAGGTTCTAGTGCCGCGAGGCATGGAGGTTCGACTCCTCTCGGTTGCACCAACTTCGAGGCGGCGGTCCGGTTTCCCGGGCCGCCGCCTCCTTTCGCGTCCGCGCGGGAGCGCGCGGCGGGAGCCGCGGCTCGCTCGGAGAGCTCGCCCCACCGGAGCGGGGCGTCCGCGCGGGCGGGGCGCTACCGGATCTGCCCGGCCTTCGCCATCGAGCGGGCCTCGACGGACTGGATCTCCGCGAAGCCCTGCGACGAGACGGGGTTGAGGCCCTTCTGCGCGTCCTCCATCGAGGCGTTCTCCTCGAAGTAGAGCGACGCCTTGACGCCCGTGAGCGACTGGAAGAGGACGTTGCCCTTGTAGAGCCCGACCTTGACGGTCCCCGTCGCGAGCGCGGCGAAGGTGTCCACCGCCGCCCACGCGGCCTGGGAGGAGAGATCGAAGTAGCGCCCGTCGTAGATCTGGTTCGCGAGGAAGCGCGAGAGGTGCTCGAAGAGGTCGGTCGAGCGGCGGTCGAGGACCGCCTGGTAGACGTAGCGCAGCGCCCGGCCCAGCAGCTCCATGCCGGGGGCCTCGTAGACGCCGCGGCTCTTCGTGCCGATGATGCGGTTCTCGAGCGCGTGCGCGAGGCCGAGGCCGTTGCGGCCGCCGACCTTGTTCGCCTCGACGACGAGGTCGAACGGCGCGAGCTTCTTCCCGTTGATCGCGACGGGGCGGCCCTTCTCGAACTTGATCGAGACGCTCTCGATCTTGTCGGGCGCCTTCATCGGCCAGCAGCCCATCGTCGTCTCGACGATCGTCATCGGCGTCTGCATGCTCTCCAGGTCCTCCGCCTCGTGGGAGAGGCCGGCGATGTTGCAGTCGGTGGAGTAGCGCTTCTTGCCGCCGGGGAAGGCGACGATGCCGTGCTTGGCCAGGTACTCGCACATCTGCGTGCGGCCGGGGAACTCCTTGAGGAGC
>CAMNDA010000186.1 GCA_946534745.1 uncultured Verrucomicrobiota bacterium
CCGCGTCGAGCTGGACCTGCCCGATGTCTCCGCTGTAGCCGTGGACGAGGAGGAACTCGCCGCCGGCGACGCCGGTCTTGTACTGCTCGGCCTCGAACTTGGCGATGTTCTTCTTCCACCCGATCACGGTGTCGCGCGCCTCCGCCAGCTCCGCCTCGTTGGTGGTGTTGATGCTGTGGCCGTGGAAGAGCAGCGCGGCGCCGAGCGTCTCGCGCATGTCGGCCAGGAGCGTCATGCGGCCGACCAGGTCGGGGCGGTCGCCGAAGACCGACCAGGAGTGGGCGGGCGCCTTGTCGCCGGAGAGCTTGTCGTCGCGGTAGGCGATGCCGGTGTAGGTGACCATGTAGGGGATGCCGAACTTCATCGACGGGTCGAGCGACGAGGCGACGTAGTCCGGGTCGATGTTGCCGAGCGTGGAGATGCGGGAGTGGTCGATCTCGTCGAGCTTGCCGTCGCGGGAAAGCTTGGCGACCATGTAGCTGGAGGGGAAGAGGATGTCGTAGCCGGAGGCGCCGGCGTCGATCTTGGCGAGCATGGACTCGTTGGAGTCGAACACGTCGATCACGACGCGGCAGCCGTTCTCCTTCTCGAACCGCTCGACCAGCTCGGGGTCGATGTAGTCGGTCCACGTGAAGAGGTGGAGCTCGGGCTTGGAGGAACCGCAGCCCGCGACGAGCAGGGCGGCGGCGGCGGAGAGGACGAGAACGCTTTTGCGCATTGTCGTGTACCCTTCATGACCGGTTTTAGGCGGCGGCGCGCCGTTTGTGGGAGGTTGGAGCGCGCGGGGCGCCGCGGCGACCGCCGCCGTCCCGCACGCGCGAACGGGGCGGGACTTTACGGCATTCCCCCTCGGAATGCAACCGAAATCTTCGCGCGCGGTGGCGCGCGCGGGCGGCATCTGGTAGAATGGGGCGCATGAAGGCACTCATGGAGGCCATCGCCGGGGCCAGGCGTCCGGCGTTCTTCACCGGCGCGGGCGTCTCAACGCTCTGCGGCATCCCCGACTTCCGCGGGCCGGACGGCGTCTACCGCGACCCGGACGCGGCGCGGATGTTCGAGATCGACCTGTTCGACGACGACCCCTCGTTCTTCTACCGCCACGCCGACGCGCTCGTCTACGGCGGCGGCTCCATCGAGCCGGGCCCGGTGCACCGCGCGCTCGTCGCGCTGCAGCGGGCCGGGATGTGCGCGGGCGTCGTCACCCAGAACATCGACGGCCTGCACGAGCGCGCGGGGTCGAGTCCCGTCTTCGCCGTGCACGGCAGCCCGGCGATCCACCACTGCCGCTCGTGCGGCGACGCGAAGACGTTCGACGAGATCGTCGCGATGCGCGGCGGCGTGCCGGGCGCGGTCCCGCGCTGCAGGATCTGCGGCGGCGTCTACAAGCCGGACATCACGTTCTTCGGCGAGGCGCTCCCCGAGGACGCGTTCCGCGGCGCCGCGGCGCTTTGCGCGGAGGCGGACCTCGTCGTCGTGCTCGGGTCGTCGCTCGTCGTGCAGCCCGCGGCCTCGCTTCCGCTCGCGACGCTGCGCGCGGGCGGGCGCCTCGCGATCGTGAACCGCGGGGAGACGCCCCTCGACCGCTTCGCGTTCTTCCGCGGCGACGACCTCGCCGCCTTCGCCGAGGCGGCGGAGGCGCTGGCCGCGCGCTGACCGCATCGTTTTCCGTTGCCCGCGGCGCGGACGATGGGTATAATCCCGCGCCATGAACGCAACGAACCAAGCGAAAACGAAGAAGGCGGCGCCCGCGAAGGCGGTCCGCAGGGCGCCGAGGATCGTCCGGCTCGGCATGATCGGCCTGGGGCCGCGCGGCGAGAGCCTCGTGGCCGCGGCGCGCGACCTGGCGAACGTGGAGATCTCCGCGATCTGCGACGTCCGGCGGGAGCGGGTCGAGAAGATGCTCGGCATCTTCCGCCGCAACGGCAAGCCGGCGCCGACGGCGTACTCCGACGCGGCCGCGCTCATCGCCGATCCGTCCGTCGAGGGCGTTCTCATCCCGACGTCCTGGAACTCCCACCTCGCCCTCGCCGCCGAGGCGATGTCCGCCGGCAAGTACGCCGCCATCGAGGTCGGCGGGGCGTCGTCGATCGAGGAGCTGTGGCAGCTCGTCCACGCCGCCGAGAAGACCGGCGTCTCGTGCATGATGCTCGAGAACTGCTGCTTCGGCCGCGACGAGCTGATGGTCCTCAACATGGTCCGCCAGGGGCTCTTCGGCGAGACGGTCTACGCCGAGGGCGGCTACCAGCACTGCCTCGCCGAGATGGGCCACGGCCTCGAGGCGCGCAACGAGCGCGCCGTCCACAACTTCTTCCGCAACTGCGACCTCTACCCGACGCACCAGCTCGGCCCGATCGCGAAGACGCTCGACATCAACCGCGGCAACCGGTTCCTCTCGCTCACGTCGACCGCGTCGCGCCCGGGCGGCTTCGCCGCGGACGCCGTGGCGAAATACGGCCACGACGGCAAATGGGGCGACGCCCGCTTCGCGATGGGCGACGTCGTGACGACCGTCATCAAGTGCGCCCGCGGGCAGCTGATCTCGCTCACGCACTGCGTGTCGCTCCCGCGACCGTACTCGCGCCACGCCGTCATCCAGGGCACGCGCGGCTGCTGGGACGCGGACGCCGGCGGCATCTACGTCGAGGGTGTGAGCAAGGTGACGCATCCGATCGACGCGGCAGGCAACCCCTACGAGGAGCACCACTGGGACCCCGTGGAGAAGTACCGCCGCAAGTACGAGCATCCGATCTGGCGCGACTACCTCAGGCGCGGCGTCGTCGGCGGCCACGGCGGCATGGACGGCCTCGTGCTGGAGGCGTTCTCGGACGCCATCCGCGAGGGCCGGCCGACGCCGATCGACGTCTACGACGTGGCGGCCTGGATGGCGACGACGGCGCTCTCCGAGCAGTCGATCGCGCTCGGCTCGGCGCCCGTGTACTATCCGGACTTCACCAACGGCAAGTGGATGACCCGCGGCCGCGACACGGCGTCCGGCAAGTACGCCCTGTAGGCGGAGGGCCCCCGGCGATGATCCGTTTCGGGACCGGCGGCTGGAGGGCCGTCATCGGAGAGGATTTCACGCAGGAGAACGTCCGGCGGGTCGCCGCCGGCATTCTCGCGCTGATGCGCGAGGAGGGCCGGACCGACCGTCCCGTCGTGATCGGCTACGACCGCCGCTTCCTCTCGGAGCCCGCCGCGCGCTGGACCGCCGAGGTCCTCGCCGCGGGCGGCGTCGACGTCTGGTTCATGAACCGCTCCGCGCCGACGCCGCTCGTCATGTTCACCGTGATGAACCGCGGGCTGCACTACGGCATCGAGATCACCGCGAGCCACAACCCCGCCCGCTACGACGGCGTGAAGCTCGTCGTCGGCGAGGGGCGCGACGCCCCGCCCGAGACGACGCGGCGCGTCGAGGAGCTCGTCGCCGCGCTCCCCGACGCGACGCCGCCCCTCCTCCCGTTCGACGAGGCCGTCGCCGCCGGGCGCATCGCGTATCCGAAGAACCCGTTCAACCCGTTCATCGACTCGATCCTCGCCCGCATCGACGTCGCCGCGCTGCGCGAGCGCGGCCTGCGCGTGCTCTTCGACACGATGCACGGCTCGGGCGCCTATCCGCTGCTCGTCGTGTTCTACACCGCCCGGTGCACGATCGACACGATGAACATGAACAAGGACGCGTGGTTCGACGGGCAGATGCCCGCGCCCAACCCGAAGAGCCTCTCCTCGCTCGCCGACGCCGTCGTGAAGGGCGGCTACGACCTCGGGATCGCGATGGACGGCGACGGCGACCGCCTCGGCATCATCGACCGCACCGGGCGCTACGTCTCCGCCAACGAGATCCTCTGCATGCTCTACGACTACCTCGTGCGGTGCAAGGGGTGGCGGGGCCCGGTCGTGCGCAACGTCGCCACGACGCACCTGCTCGACCGCATCGCGGAGAGCTTCGGCGAGAAGTGCCACGAGGTCCCCGTCGGCTTCAAGCACGTCTCGGCCAAGATCGACGAGACGGACGCCGTCCTCGGCGGCGAATCCTCCGGCGGGCTCACCGTGCGCGGGCACATCCACGGCAAGGACTCCGCCTACGCCGCCTCGCTCTTCGCCGAGATGGTGAGCGTGACGGGCAAGTCCCCGTCCGAGCTCGCCGCCGACCTCGAGGCTCGCTTCGGCGCCTTCCGCATGGCCGAGGACGCCATCCGCTTCGAGGACGCGGCGCGCAAGGCCGCCGTGGAGCGCCTCCTCCTGGAGGAGAAAAAGCTCCCCTCCTTCGCGGACGAGATCGAGCGCGTCGGCTACGAGGACGGCTGCAAGGTCTACTTCAAGGGCGGCGACTGGACGCTCTGCCGCTTCTCCGGCACCGAGCCGCTCCTGCGCGTCTGCGCCGAAAGCTCGACCGAGGAGAAGGCCCGCTCCTACGTCGACGCCTTCCGCTCCTTCCTCGGCGTGTAGCGGCTGCGTGTCCGGCGCCGGGCCGTTCGGTTCAGACCGCGCTCACGGCGGCGCCGACGACG
>CAMNDA010000187.1 GCA_946534745.1 uncultured Verrucomicrobiota bacterium
CCCCGCCACAACGCCGGCCGACGTCGCGCTCAAGGCCGCCTTCCTGCACGTCCACTTCGAGTCGATCCATCCCTTCGAGGACGGCAACGGCCGTATCGGCCGCGCCCTCGTGGCGAAGGTTCTCGCCGAAGGGCTCGGGCATTCCGTCGCCCTGCCGGTCTCGACCCTCGTCTCCCGCCACCGCCGTGCCTACTACGACGAACTCAACGTCGCCTCGCGCACGCTCGACTGGACCGCCTGGGCCGGCTTCTTCGTCCCCGTCCTCACGGAGCTGCTCGAAGGATTCGTCGCCGCCGCGCGGTTCGTCGCCGCCAAGCGCGACTATCTCGGACGCTACGAGGCCGCCTTCTCCGAGCGCGCCCGCAAGGTCGTCCTCCGGATGTTCGAGGACGGCGAAACCGGCGCGAAGGCGGGGCTCTCCGCCGCCAAGTGGACGCGGATGGCCAAGGTCTCCAAGCCCACCGCCACGCGCGATCTCGCCGAACTCGTGGAAGCCGGCGCCATCGTTCCGGCCGGGGACGGCCCCATGACCCGCTACTTCCTGAACCATCCGGCATTCGTCCCCGGCAATGAGCCGATTGATGGAATAAATGATGGAATAAACGATGCGATCCTCCGCCTTGTCCGGCTCCATCCCGGCCGCGGCGTCCCCTTCTTCCTCGCCTCGGTCAAGGCGAGCCGGGCCACCGTCGAGCGCGCAGTCCGCGCGCTCGTCCGAACCGGCCGCATCGAACACCGCGGCAGCCGCAAGACCGGCGGCTACTACGCAACACCGACATCCACGCCATGAAGACTCCGAGCCTTGTTCATTGCCGCGAAGCGGCCCCGTCATTCGGCGCGCAGCGCCGCCCGTCATTCGCGACGCGCAGCGTCGCGATGTCATTGCGCCGCGCAGCGGCGCTCGTCATTGCCGCGCTTGCGGCCTCGGACGCAAGCGCGGCCGCGCCGATCACTCTTGCGCCGATGTTCCGCGACCACGCCGTCCTGCAGCGCGGCGTCCCGTTGCCCATCTGGGGAACCGCGGAACCGGGGGCAACGGTCGCGGTCCGCCTCGTCCGTGCGGGTGAGGCGGACGCGGAACCGGGCGGGATGACGGAGGCGGCCGCCGGCGACCGCGGCTACGGAATGAATGTCAAAGTCTCTCCGCCCGATCCGCCGATCCTCGCGGCCGTCGGCCCCGACGGCCGCTGGACGGCGATCCTGCCGGCATCGTCGGCCTCGTGGCCGGGTTCCACGACGTTCACGCTTCGCGTCGATTACGCGCCGGCCGGCGAGGCCGGCGCCACCATCGCCCTCGGCGCCGCGTCCGCGCCGGATGGCGCGGGCGCGCGCGCCGAGGACGTCCTCTTCGGCGACGTATGGCTTTGCTCCGGCCAGTCGAACATGGACATGAACTACGGCTGGGGGCTGACGCGCGGAAAGGAGGACATCGAGACGAACACGCACGCGAGGATCCGCCTCTTCGACGACCGCAACCGCACCGCCCTCTCGCCGCAGCGCGACCTGCCGGACGACTACGGCTGGACGCCCTGCGACCCCGCGCACGCCAAGTCCTTCTCCGCCGTCGGCTACTTCTTCGGCCAGGCGCTGCAGGAGGCGATGCCCGACGTCCCGATCGGCCTCATCGAGGCATCCTGGTCCGGCTCGCCCATCAAGACCTGGATCCCCTACGAGGCCGCCGAGGCCCTCGGCGGCGATTTCGGCAAGCAGGCCGGCGAGCGCCGCGCCGTCGCGGAGGCGTGGGAGAACGGCGGCCGCGACCAGTTCCAGATCGACCTCGCCGCGTGGACGAACGCGCTGCCGTCGATCGACCCCGGCGACGCCCCCGCCGCGCCGGACTTCGACGATTCGGACTGGCAGACCGCCAACCTTCCCGAAATCACCGAGAAGCACACCTCGGCCGACTTCGACGGTTGGGTGTGGTACCGCAAGACGTTCGTGATCGAGGAAGAAAAGGATTCGGTCGTCGACGCGGCCTCGCTTTCGCTCGGCCCCGTCGACGACCAGGATTGGACCTATGTCAATGGCGTTCTCGTCGGCACGACCAATGTGTGGGACGCACCTCGCGACTATAAGATTCCGGAAGGCATTCTGCATTCCGGAACCAACACCATCGCCGTGAAGATTCTCGACTGGGGCGGGCACTCCGGATTCTGGAAGAACGGGCCCGCCGGCATGTCCGTATCGGTTTCGTTGACGCAAGACGAAATCGTCACCGAAGAATGCATCGTCGAAAGCCGTTGCACACGCGACATTCCCCTCGCTGGGGAATGGAAGTTCAAGGCGTTCCCGGCCGAGCCGCGGCCGAAGGACCTCTCCGGCTCCGGCGCATGGGATATCGCGGGCTGCCACAACGGGATGGTGGCGCCGCTCTTCGGGATGGCGGCGAAGGGGGCGATCTGGTACCAGGGCTGCTCGGACGTCGGGAACGCGGACCTCTACGCGAAGCAGTTCCCGGCGATGGTCGGCGCGTGGCGGAAGGGCTTCGTGCACGACGACGCGGGCTTCCCGGTCTACCTCGTGCAGCTCGC
>CAMNDA010000188.1 GCA_946534745.1 uncultured Verrucomicrobiota bacterium
GCGCCCGCGGTGCTCGACGCCGCCGGCCTCCTTGCCGGCCGCCGCTTCTGCTGCTACCCCGGGATCGAGCGGTCGCTCTCCGGCGCGGGGACCTACGTCCCGGACGTCCCGACCATCGTCGACGGCAACGTCGTCACCGGCACCGGTCCCGGCACCGCGGCGCTCTTCGCCGCCGAGATCCTCCGCGCCCTCGGCGGCCCCGCCGACGACGTGGCCGCCGCGATGCTCCTCCGTTGACCTTCCGGATCCCCGATCCAGGTCATTCGTCATTCGTCATTCAGCATTCAGCATTCAGCATTCAGCATTGACGATGTCCACCCGCGTCGAAAAGCTCGCCTTCCTCAACGACCGCCTCGCCCGCCGCCGCGGGTTCCTCGAGGCGGTGCTGCAGTCGATCCAGGAGGGCGTGCTCGTCGTTTCGGCGGAGGGCGCGGTCGTCTACGCCAACCGCACGGCCGAGACGATGCTCGGCTTCGAGTCCGAGCACGCGCGCGGGCGGCCCGTGGAGCGCTTCCTCCCGGACGTCGACTGGGCCGCGCTCGCGCGCAACGGCGGCGGCGCATGGGACGGCGTCTCGTCGCTCGAGCTCGAGGTCCTGCGCCCGCAGCGCCGCATCCTCTCCGTCACCGCGTTCCCGCTCGCGGCGGGCGACGCCGCCGCGGAGGAGCCGGGCGCGGTCGCCATCCTGCGCGACGTCACGCGGGAGCGCGAGGACGCGCGCGAGGCGCTCGCTTCGCAGAACGCGCGCGACATGCGGATGTGGGCCGCGCAGCTCGCGCACGAGATCGGCAACCCGCTCAACGCGATCAGCCTGAACCTCCAGCTCATGGACCGCTCCGTCGCGGGCCTCCCCGAGGGGCCGGACCGCGAGGACCTCGCCGAGTCGCTCCGCATCTCGCGCGACGAGGTCTCGCGCCTCGACGGCCTCCTGCGCAACTCCCTCAACGCCCTGCGCGGCGGCGCGCCGAACCTCGTCCCGTGCGACGTCCTCGCGGTCCTGCAGCGCGCGCTCGGGACGCTCCGCGCCGACATCCAGGAGCACGGCGTCTCGGTCGACGTCGCCGCGCCCGCGCGTCTCCCGCCGATCCCCGGCGACGCCGAGCAGCTGCAGCAGGTCTTCTTCAACCTCGTCAAGAACGCCGTCCAGGCGATGGGCGAGGGCGGCCGCCTCGCGATCGCGCTCTCGGCCGACGACCGCGACCTCACGGTCGCCTTCCGCGACACCGGCTCCGGCATCGCGCCGGAGGACTTCCGCCGCCTCTTCGAGCCGTTCCACACGACGAAGTCCGGCGGCCACGGCATCGGGCTCGCGGTCGTGAAGCGCATCGTCGACGCGCACGGCGGCCGCATCGACGTCTCCTCCAAGCCCGGAGAGGGGACGTGCTTCCGGCTGGTGTTCCCCCTCGCCACGCGGCGGGCGCGGCGGCTGCCGCCGCCGCCCGCTGCGCGATAGGGAGGAGCCGCCTACCGGCTCCGCGTGACGACGAGGTCCACGCTCGCCGCCGACTCGGACTCGGGCAGGCGATACTGCGTGTCGGTGCGGTAGAGCACGTCGTCGCCGGAGAGCACCTCCGCGACGAGGCCGTGCGGGCCGGCCCCGCGCAGGTCCTTCGCGTCGAAGTCGAGCCGGAACATCCACGGGAACCCGGGGAAGCCCTCCTCCTCCTTCGCGACAATCGTCTCGCCCGTGCGGAGGTCGACCAGCCTCACGCGGACGCGGTAGGTCGGCAGGACCGTCACGCGATCGGGGCAGGAGACCGTCCCCGAGACGGCGCGCGGCCGCGGCGCCCGCGCCGCCTCCTCGGCGGCGAGGCGCGCGCGCGCCGCCGCGCCCCATTCGCCGCCGCAGAGCGGACAGTGGGAGCAGCCGGCCGCGAGCGCGGCGAGGAACAGGACCGGGAAAAGCGCGTTCGTCTTCATGAGGGGACTCCGTCGGAGGGAAGGGGGTTGGCGTTGAG
This sequence comes from uncultured Verrucomicrobiota bacterium, assembly GCA_946534745.1. GTDB lineage: Bacteria > Verrucomicrobiota > Kiritimatiellia > RFP12 > UBA3636 > UBA3636. The sequence goes on from CAMNDA010000188.1 coordinate 1,959, forward strand.
GAAGCGGATCGCCGAGGTCGCCGCGACGGCGCCGCCGGCGACGGCCGTCGCGACCTGGCGCAGCGCCGGCTCGGCGACGTCGCCCGCGGCGAAGACGCCGGGCAGCGACGTGGCGCCGTCCGGCCCCGCGCGCAGGCGGCCGTCCGGCTCGCGCGCGAGCAGGCCGCCGGCCCAGTCGAGCGCGGGCCCCGCGCCGAGCGCGACGAAGAGGCCCGCGACGGGCCGCTCCGACTCCGCGCCGGCGGCGTCCGCGACGCGCACCGCGCGCACGGCGCGGCCTTCGCCGAGCACCTCGAGCACGCGCGCGCCCTGGCGGACCTCGACGGCCGCGTTCGCGCGCGCCGCCGCGACGACGCGCGGGTCGGCCGCGGGCGCCGCGTCCGGGACGAGCAGGATCACGCGCGAGCAGAGCCGCGCGAGGTAGAGCGCCGCGCCGAACGCCTCCGGCCCGCCGCCGGCGACGGCGACCTCGCGCCCCTTGAAGAACGCGCCGTCGCACGTCGCGCAGTAGGAGACGCCGCGGCCCTCGAAGGCGGCCTCGCCCGGGACGCCGAGGC